>JAOPYB010000512.1 GCA_025964835.1 Nocardioides sp.
GGGCGCCGCTGCGTGCCCATGAGACGAGAGGAGCCGTGACATGACCATCACTGTTCCCGGCCTGCCCGCAGACCGTTCTTCTCTCACCTCATGGAGCACCCACACCGATGTCTCACGACTTCACGCCGTACCCCTCCCGCCTCGAGGGCATTGACCCCACCTTCGTCGTCGACTTCGCCGCGTACGACGAGGTCGACGAGTCCACCCAGCGCTGGTCCACCTGGCTGAGCGTCGAGCCGCTCTGCCGTGGCCCGGAGCCCCGACCCGACTGGCTGGTCACCTCGCAGGGCGCCATCGACACCGACCTCGGCATCCTCAAGACCGGCAAGGAGGCGGACGTCTTCCTGCTCGAGCGGGCCGACCCGGCCGAGCCCGACCGGGCGGTCGTGATGGCGGCCAAGCGCTACCGCAGCAGCGAGCACCGCACCTTCCACCGCGCGGCGTCGTACACCGAGGGTCGCTCCACCAAGCGCTCCCGTGACGAGCGAGCCCTCAAGCGCAAGAGCACCTGGGGCAAGACCGTCGCGGCCGGCGAGTGGGCCGTCTCCGAGTGGGACGCGCTCAAACGGCTCTGGACGCTCGGCCTGCCGGTGCCCTACCCGGTGCAGATCGACGGGACCGAGATCCTCATGGAGTGGATCACCGTCGACGGCGAGACCGCGCCACGGCTGGCGCAGACCCGGCCCGCGCCGGACCTGCTCCAGTCGTACTTCGACCAGCTCCGTGACGCACTCGCGCTGCTGGTCCAGGACGGGACCGTGCACGGCGATCTCTCGGCGTACAACATCCTCGCCGCGGGCGACCGCCTCGTGATCATCGACCTGCCCCAGATCGTCGACCTGGTCGGCAATGTCAACGGCATGGACTTCCTGATGCGGGACTGCACCAACGTGTGCACGTGGTTCCGCGGGCGGGGGCTCCCGGTCGACGAGCACGAGCTGTTCGCGGAGCTGCTGGCGCACGCCTTCTGAGACGAGCAGCGCCGCGTGAGGCAGGGCGCCTCGCCCCTCGGGCAGGATGACCCCGTGCGCCAGACACGGGGACGATCGATCGCGGTACGCCCACTCGACCGGGGTGTCCTCGAGCTGCCCGGGGGCCTGCCCGTCGACCCCTACCGCCAGGGCCTCTACTCGGCCCGCGAGCTCTACGACGCGGACGACTACGCCGCGACCCGCGACGCCCGCGCGTATGCGTGGTCCCAGCGCCGGCCCGGTCACGACGACACCCTGGCCCAGGCGCTGCACGACCACGCGATCGACGAGGCTCTCATGGCGTGGACGGCCGGGCGTCACCTGACCGGCGTGATGGGCGGCCACGCCCTGCTCCGCGGCGATCCGGCGTACGCCGACGCGGCGCTGCTCGGCCACCTCCTCGGCGCCGACCACGTGGTCGCGACCGGCGGCGGACCCGGTGCGATGGAGGCCGCGAACCTGGGGGCCCGCCTCTCCGGCCGACCGCTCTCCGACCTCGACGAGGCGCTCGGGATGCTGGCCGCCGTGCCGACGTACCACCCGTCGGTCGAGGCCTGGGCGCGGGCGGCCTTCGCGGTGTGCGAGCGCTTCCCGGACGGTGCCGAGTCGCTGGGCATCCCGACCTGGCACTACGGTCACGAGCCGCCGAACGTCTTCCCGAGCGCGATCGCGAAGTACTTCCGCAACGCCACCCGCGAGGCGATCCTGCTCCAGGTGTGCGACGCCGGGATCGTCTTCCTCCCGGGCGTCGCGGGCACCGTCCAGGAGGTGTTCCAAGACGCCTGCGAGAACTACTACGCCGCGGAGTCGTCGGTCGCCCCGATGGTCCTGGTGGGCCGCAGCTACTGGACCGAGACGGTGCCGGCCTGGCCGTTGCTGACCGCCCTCGCGAGGGGCCGGGCCATGGAGCCGCACGTGCACCTCGTGGACTCGGTCACCGAAGCGGCGAACCTCCTCGTTTCGCGGACGTGAACAGGTCGCGGCACCTAGCGTGACGCTCATGGACATCTCCCGTCGCGATCTCTTCCGCTCCGCCGGCGTCGTGGGCACGGCCGCCGCCCTGGGCGGGCTCGGCAGCCTCTCCGCCGACGCCGTCGCCGGCGCCCGCACCCTCGCCCGCAACCCGCACGCGACCCGCGGCAAGATCCTCGCGAAGGGACCGGCCGCCCCCGGCGGCTGGCGGCCGGTCGTGCGGGCCGACGGCGAGCCCTACCAGGTGCGCACCAACCTCGGCATCGACGCGAAGCACGGACGCGCCAAGCGCCGCAAGCCCCTCATCGCCTTCGCCCAGCTGAGCGACGTGCACGTCTGCGACGCGCAGTCGCCGATGCGTCTGGAGTACGGCGAGCAGACCAGCAGCTCGGCCTACCGGCCGCAGGAGATCCTCGGCGCCCACGTGGCGAACGCCATGGTCAAGGAGATCAACCGGATCGGGCGCGGACCCGTGACCGGCAAGCCGTTCGCGCTGGCCATCCAGACCGGCGACAACTCCGACAACTCGCAGTACAACGAGCTCCGCTGGAACATCGACGTCCTCGACGGCGAGGAGGTCCGCGCCGACTCGGGCGACCTGACCCGCTACGAGGGCGTGATGGACAGCAACCCCGCCTTCTACGATCGGACCTACTGGCACCCGGAGGGCACTCCCGTCGGGCTGGAGGACGACCGCCCGCGCAGCGAGTTCGGCTTCCCGACCGTGCCCGGTCTGCTGGACGCCGCCCGGGCACCGTTCCAGGCCGAGGGCCTCTCGATGCCGTGGTACTCCGCCCTCGGCAACCACGACGGACTGGTGCAGGGCAACTGGAACCGCCAGTCGACCTCCCCGGACTACCAGGCCATCGCGGTCGGCACGACCAAGAAGGTGCTGGCCAACGGCCAGCTGACCACGCGCCAGGTCACGGCCGACCCGAACCGCCGGCTGCTCTCGAGGGCGGAGTGGGTCGAGGAGCACTTCACGACCACGGGCACACCGGAGGGTCACGGATTCACCGGCACGAACCGCACCGACGGCACGGCGTACTACCACTTCGACAGGGGCGCCGTCCGCTTCGTCGTGCTCGACACCGTCAACGCCAACGGCTTCGACACCGGCTCGCTCGACAAGGCCCAGTTCACGTGGCTGCAGGCACTCCTCGCCGCCACCCGCAACCGGCTGGTGATCCTCGCGAGCCACCACCCCCTGCAGACCATGACCAACAGCTTCGTCGGCAACGTCGACCCGCAGCCGCGGGTGCTCGCCGACGCGATCACCATGGAGCTGCTCAAGCACGAGCTCGTGGTGGCCTGGGTCAACGGCCACACGCACAGCAACAACGTGTGGGCCCACAAGCGCAGCGGAGGCGGCGGCTTCTGGGAGATCAACACGGCCTCCCACATCGACTGGCCGCAGCAGGCGCGTCTGCTCGAGGTGACCGACAACAAGGACGGCACCGTCTCGATCTTCGCGACCATGCTCGACCACGGCAGCC
>JAOPYB010000520.1 GCA_025964835.1 Nocardioides sp.
CGCGGTACTCGCGGAGGTTGAGCAGGTTGTTGCGGGCCATGCAGTAGTGCTTGAGGTCGCTCGGGCTGTGGTTGTACGTCGTGCGGCCGAACATCATCGGCGTGCCGAGCTCACCCACGCTGGGGTGGAGCACCCGGGCGCCGACGACGGTCGCCACCCGGCCGCCGTCGCGCTCGGCCCGGAGGCGGTACTCGTGGTCGTCGCCCCAGATGAAGAACTCCTCACGGGGCAGGCCGATCCGCTCGACCAGCTCGCGGGTCACGAGCACGCCGTTGAAGGGGATCACCACGTCGCGGATCACGCCGTCGCTCGCCGCCGCGGTCACGTCGGCCATCCGGTGCACCGCCCGGGTGCCGCCCGGCAGCCGGATCGGGAAGACCAGCCGATCCGGGTCCGCCTCGTCCACGACGACCGGTCCCCAGAAGTCGAGCTCCTCGCGGTGGCCCAGCAGGGTCGCCAGGCACTCGACGTCGGGCAGGCCGTCGTCGTCCATCAGCCAGGCCAGCTCCGCGCCGCGCTCCAGGGCCCAGGCGAGCCCGTCGTGGAAGCCACCGGCGCCACCCCGGTTGCTGGTCAGGGTGCGGCCGAGCACGGCCGGGCTCTGCACGAGCTCGACGGCGGATGCGTCCATGCCCCCGTCGAGGCCGGCGAGCCACTCCCCCGTGCCGTCGGTCGAGGCATTGTCGACGACGAGTATCTCGTCGACCTCGGGCACCTCGCGCAGGCGCTCCACGAGCCGCTGCAGCAGCCCCAGTCGGTTGAAGGTGACCACGACGGCCGCGATGCGCGGCGTCCGTCCCTCCTCGCTCACGGCCCACACCCTACGGGGGCGCGGCGCCACGGCCGCCTCGAACGTCCCTGGCCCGAGGTACGACGCGTTCGCGTCGCGCCTCGGGCCAGGCCGAGTCGGGCCAGGAGCCTCAGGCCCTCGTGACCATGCGTGCGGAGGCAGTGTTCGCCCCGGCCGCCTCCTGGACTGCCGCGTGGTAGAACCCAGCGTCCTCGGCCGCACAGCCCGCACAGATGGCCTGGTGGTCCGCACGTGGGTCGCGATCCATCTCGAGCGCCACGTACGACTTCTCGCAAGCGTGGCACCGGACCCGGGTCTCCCAGGCGTCCTTGACCTCGTCGCACGGGTCGTTCGGACGGTGCAAGAGGGCGTCGAAGCGGTAGGTCGCGACGTAGCCGAGGATGCTCAGGCCGAACGTGATCGGGGCGCTCCACGTGGCGCCGACCGTTCCGCCCTGCTCGACCAGGTAGATACCGAGGATCGAGGTGAGCAGCCAGACCCCGGCGGCGGGCGTCACCAGCTTGAGGCGGCCGGGCCGGAACTCCGGCACCCCGGTCTCTCGGCGGGTGAGCGCAATGTGCGCGAGTGCGATGCCGACCCAGGCCACCACGAACACGCCCTGCCACGCAAGAGCCCGAAGGATGTAGCTGAGCACGTCGGTCAGCATGATCAGGTAGACGAACCCACCGGCGACGACCGCCCAGCTGGTGCGGCTGAGCTTGATCTTGAAGACACGTGAGGCGAACGCGTTGAGGTTGGACGACGCGAGGTACAGGTTCGCGGTGTTGATGCGGGTCTGGCTGACGATGATCAGCAGGAGCCCGAAGACACCCATCGTGGAGATGATCGCCTCGACCAGGCCGTTCTCGCTGATGCCGGCCGCGCCCACGACCCCCGGAACCGTGGCCGCGAGGAAGATGCCGACCAGGCCGTTCAGGAACAGCGTGCAGAAGTAGAAGACCGGCCCGAACGTGACGACCCCGGCGAACTTGCTGTCCTCGACCTTGCTGAAGCGAGCGAAGTCGAACGTGTACAGCATCATCACCCAGACGCCCATGTAGACGGTGAAGGCCCACAGCCAGCCCGGCGCGGCGAGGTCGAGGCCCGGGTCAGGCAGGGAGACGCTGGCCGTGTGCTGCGTGCTGGCCCAGATGACCAGGGCGATCATGCCGACCACGTAGAACGGGAGCAGCACGCCGTTGAGCTTGTCCAGCCAGGTGCGGACTCCGCCCATGACCAGCGGGACGCTGTACACCACGACCAGGAGGTACCAGAGCCGGATGTCGCCGCCTCCGAAGTAGTTCTGCAGGGCCGAGGCCACGATGGACCCTTCGAACACCGCGTAGTAGATCGCCGTCGCCCCGAAGATGAGCGGCGCGAGGGCCGCGCCGAAGTAGCCGAAGAGACGGCGAGAGAGCAGGGCCACCGTGAGCCCGTGCTTGCTGGCGTACCTCGTGAGCGTGTAGGCGATCGCCCCGTAGGCGAGCACGCTCAGGAGGATCCCGACCAGCGCATTGGCCGTGCCCACCGTGACGGCCACGATCGCGGCGATGTATAGCCAGAAGATGGCACTGAACAGGCCGCCCCAGGCCATGGCCAGCGAGCCCCGGCCGCTGCGCCACGACCTCGGCATGATGTGGGTGGAATAGTCCTCCGACGCGGCTTCCTTGACGACGGCAGGGTCGTCGACGAACGAAACGTCGAGGGCCGCGAGCTGCCGACTACCGCCGCCCGGCATCGGCTCCAATGGACTGGTCATGTCTGTCTCCATGGGTGTTCAGGCGCCCCGAAGTCTCTGGTTTTTCCAGATGCGCGATGCCACACGCTACAAGGATGAGACCTCGGTCACCCTGTGTGGAAACACAGGCTAATCGGATGGAACTGTGGTTCGTCCCATCGTTGTGCGCACAGCGGCGCACTACGGTTCTCTGCACCCGGCCTCGCGGTCAGCCCGGCGGCTGCATGCACCCTGTCTGCTCGCCCGCGCCGTTCGCATCGCCACCCCAACCGACCGTGTGCTTGAGCCCAAGAGTGAGGGTCCGCCGTATGAGTTCGTCCGTAGAAGACCACCCCGACCTGGGCGATGCCCGCCTGGTGGAGGTGAGCGAGAACATTTTCGCTTACCTCCAACCCGACGGGAGCTGGTGGATCAACAATGCGGGGTTCTTCGTCGGCAAGAACGGCGTGGTGAGCATCGACGGCTGTTCGACCGCCGCGCGTACCAACCGTTACATCGAGACGATTGCCACGGTCAGCTCGAAGCCCGTGCACACCCTGGTGAACACCCATCACCACGGCGACCACACCTTCGGGAACTACCTCTTCGACTCGGCAACGATCCTGGGCCACGAGAAGACCCGCGAGGATGTCCTGCACTACGGGCTGCCCTTCGATGCCCCCATCTTCGAATCGGTGGAGTGGGGTCCGGTGGAGCTCGCGCCCCCGTTCGTGACCTACCAGTCCGAGGTGAAGGTCTGGGTGGACGACCTGCCCGTGGAGCTCAGCTATGTCGGGCAGCCTGCGCACACCACCAACGACTCGATCGTGTGGGTCCCCGACCGAAGCGTGCTGTTCGTCGGCGACCTCCTCTTCAACGGGGGGACCCCCTTCTTGCTCATGGGCTCCGTTGCCGGCGCGATCGAGGTCCTCGAGAACGTCATCAAGCCGATTCCCGCCACGACCATCGTGCCCGGTCACGGTGACGTGTGCGGCCCCGAGCTCATCGATGACGTGCTCGACTACCTGCGCTTCGTGATGGCGGTGGCCGAGGACGGCGTTCGGTCGGGTGTCTCGCCCCTCGAGGCGGCCCGCGAGACCCAGCTCGGTCGCTTCGCGCACCTGCTGGACCCCGAGCGAATCGTCGGCAACCTGCACCGTGCGTACGCCGAGCTGAATGGCGCCGCACCGGGCGCACGGATCGACACCCGGGCCGCGCTGGCCGAGATGGTCACCTACAACGGCGGCCGACGCCTCACCTGCTACGCCTGATTCTCGTCCTCCCTCACCCGTCTCCTCGTCAACCAAAGGATCCTCATGCGCTGGACTACCTACGTCTCCCCCACCGACCAGACCGCCCACATCGGGCTGGTCGTCGACGGCAAGCTCCACGGGCTCCGCGAGCAGACCCAGCTCGTTGCCCTGCTCGACGACCCGGAGGCCATGGCAGCGGCGGCCCAGCGGGCCGGCGACGACCCCTTCGACGTCCTCGACCTCGACGCCGCGGAGGTCCTCGCGCCCATCCCGGTCCCGCCGTCCGTCCGTGACTTCTACGCCTTCGAGTCGCACGTCCTGGCCTGCTCGAAGGCGCTCGACCAGCCCATCAACCCGGACTGGTACGAGCTTCCCGTCTTCTACTTCCAGAACCCCCAGGCCACCCGCGGGCACCTCAAGGACGTCGAGCTCGCTCCGGGTTCGACCCGGTTCGACTTCGAGCTCGAGGTCGCGGCCGTCGTCGGAAAGGCCGGGCGTGACCTCCACCCCGACGAGGCCGAGGAGCACATCGCCGGCTACATGCTGATGTCGGACTGGAGCGCCCGCGACATCCAGGCTCGCGAGATGAAGCAGACGATGGGTCCGGTCAAGGGCAAGGACACGGCAACGAGCTACGGCCCCTGGCTGGTGACCCCCGACGAGCTCGGAGGTCGTCGCGGCGGCAACGCCTACGACCTGAAGATGACCGCGTCGGTCAACGGGCGGCCCTACAGCCTGGGCAACCTGGGCGACCTGCACTGGAGCTTCGGCCAGATGATGGCCTATGCCTCGCGCGGCACCCAGCTCGTCCCCGGTGACATCATCGGCAGCGGAACGGTGGGAACGGGGTGCATCCTGGAGCTCTCGCTCGTGCACGGGGTGGACGCGTTCCCGTTCCTGAAGGCGGGTGACGAGGTAAGGCTCGAGGTCGAGGAGCTCGGGTTCATCGCCGCGCGCCTGGTCGAGGGCAGCGACGTCATCCCGCTCCGCTAGGGAACCACCAAGACGAGGGGCGAACCACCCATGAGTGAACGCCTGGAACGCCTCGTCGAGTCCGCGCTCGACCCGGAGCAGCTCAGGCTGTACCGGCAGATCTGCGAGGGACCCCGGGCCGCGATCAGATCGTTCGCGCTCCGCGACCGGTCCGGGTCCCTCAACGGACCCTTCGGGCTGATGCTCCAGGTCCCGAAGCTGGGGCAGCCGCTCCAGGACCTCGGAGCGGCGCTCCGCTTCCACACCAGCCTCGGGGACCGCGAGCGGGAGCTTCTGACGCTCAGGGCCGCGGTCGCCCTCGACAGCGAGTTCGAGTGGTACGCCCACGAGCACGCGGGCCGCGAGGCCGGCCTGAGCGTGGACGACCTCCTCGCCCTGAAGGCAGGCACCTATGTCCCCCGCGACCAGGCCGAGGAGCGCCTCGTCGGCCTGGCTGACATCCTGCTCGCTCATGGCGAGGTCGAGGATGCGACGTACGCCGACCTCGCCGGAGCGCTGAGCGCGGAACAGATTCTCGAGGTGATCATCCTGGTGGGCTACTACAGGACCCTCGCCCAGATGATGCGGGTCTTCGCGATCGGGTCCCCCACCGAGGACTGACGCGGTCAGGCCCCAACAACGGAAATGAGGAACGTGCGTGGACAAGGTCGTGGGTTCGGCTGCTGAGGCGGTGGCGGACATCGGGGACGGGTCGAGGCTGTCGGTGGGGGGGTTCGGGTTGTGTGGGATCCCCTCGGTGTTGATCGAGGCGTTGCTGG
>JAOPYB010000544.1 GCA_025964835.1 Nocardioides sp.
ACCCGGTCCGCCGGGTCGGCTTCCCCGAGGACATCGCGGCCGCGGCCGCGTTCCTGTGCAGCGACGAGGCGTCGTACATCACCGGCCAGACGCTGTACGTCGACGGCGGCGCCAAGCTCGGCTGACCGCTGCCGGACCGGCGTTCCGCGGGTGTGACGAGTCACGTCCCACGCGTGGAGCGCGGTCGACGGTTGGATTTCGGGGCGCCGGCGTGCCTAGCCTCTCGCCCCATGTCTGTCCTCAGAAGAGTGCGCGTCCTGGCACTCCCGGCCCTCGTGGCCGGACTGCTCACCCTCTCCCTCGCCACCGCTCCGTCGGCCGACGCGGCGCAGAGGCGTCCCGAGAAGATCCGCCAGGCCCGGACCATCGCCCTGCACCAGATCGGCGACCGCTACGCCTACGGCGCCGCCGGCCCGAACCGCTTCGACTGCTCCGGCCTCGTCTACTACAGCTACCGCCGGGCGGGCTTCCGGCACGTGCCGCGGACCTCGGCGGGCCAGGCGGCCCGCTTCCGGCACATCCCGAAGAGGCGGCTCCGGGCGGGGGACTTCATGTACTTCCGCGACGGCGGCGGCGTCTACCACGTGGCGATCTTCCTGCGCTGGCACCGCGGCCGCGCCCTCATGCTGCACGCGCCGGGGGAGGGGCAGCGGGTCCGCCGGGCCGTCCCGTGGACCACCCGCTGGTCGGCCGGGACCCTGCGCAAACGCTGATCGCGGTCGCCTGACACACTCGCCCGGTCGCCCGCGCCACGCCGGGCAGGCGCGCCTCCCCGGCTGTGACGAAACGTCACCCCACACTTGAAGTCGAGCAATTCACTACACGATCGGAGCCCCTGTGCGTCGCCTCCGCATGACCGCCGCCCTCCTCCTGTCCGCGAGCCTCCTGCTCGCCGGCTGTGGCGGCAAGGACGCCTCGTCCGACGAGACCACCCCCGCCTCGCAGAAGGTCGCCGGTGGGTCCACGCTCGACTCGACCTGGCCGCTGACCGGCCTGCCCGTGAGTGGTGCCGAGAGTGCGTCGCAGGACCACCCGGTGCTCGTCACCAAGATGGACAACACCTACGCGAGCGCGCCGCAGCTGGGCCTCTCGCACGCCGACATGGTCGTCGAGGAGCTGGTCGAGGGCGGGCTGACCCGGCTGGCGGCCTTCTACTACTCCGACATCCCCGGCGTGGTGGGCCCCGTTCGCTCGATGCGGGCCAGCGACATCGGCATCGTCTCGCCGGTCGACGCCTCCGTCGTGACGAGTGGCGCGGCGGCGCGCACCATCGCCCGGATCAAGGGTGCCGGCATCCCGTTCTTCGCCGAGGGCTCGACCGGCTTCGCGCGCGACAACAGCCGCAGCGCGCCGTACAACCTCTTCGCGAACCTGACCGACGTCGCCGGCGGCATCAAGCAGGACGAGTCCCGCCCCGACGACTACCTGCCGTGGGGCGACGAGAAGGACTTCCCCAAGGGCCAGGTAGCGAAGACGATCTCGGCGACCTTCTCCGGCGGCCACACGACGAACTGGTCCTTCCAGGACGGCGGCTACGTCAACGAGAACACCTACGCCGCCGACGGCGACGAGTTCCCGGCCGACACGGTCCTGGTGCTGCGGGTGCAGGTCGGCGACGCCGGCTACCTCGACCCGGCCGGCAACCCGGTCCCCGAGACCAAGTTCACCGGCTCCGGCCAGGCGATGCTCTTCCACGACGGCCGGCTCGTGCGCGGCACCTGGAAGAAGGACTCGCTGACCTCGGCGCTCACCCTGTCCACGCAGGCCGGCAAGCTCGCGGTGCCCGCCGGTCACACCTGGATCGAGCTGGTGCCCGCCGCGAACGGCGACGTCACCTTCAAGTAGCCGACTCCACACCGCTGGGCAGCTCCACGCCGGACTCGGCGAGGGCCTGGAAGCCCGCCAGGATGAACCCGATCGCCGTCTCGACGCGCAGCGCGGCGGCGATCGGGTCCTCCGCGCTCGAGACCGACTCGCCGGCCGACGACATCGCGCCGAAGAAGATCCGGGCGAACGTCTGCACCATGTCCTCGTCGAGCTGCCAGGTGCCGGCCGCCAGGACGGCCCGCACGATGTCGATGACGTTGGCGAACGTCGAGCGCTCCTCCTGCTCGCGGTAGCGCTCGTAGCCGAGGACCGACGGGCCCTCCTGGATCACGATCCGGCGGTAGCGAGGCTCCTGCACGACGCTGAGGAACGCGCGCAGCCCGGCGAGTGCCTTCTCCCACGGGTCGCGGTGGCCCCGGAGGGCCTTCTGGATGTGCTTGGCGGCGTCGGTCTCGACGCGCTCGAAGACGGCCTCGAAGAGCGCCTGCTTGCCGCTGAAGTGGTGGTAGAGCGCGCCCTTGGTGACCCGGGCCCCCGCGACGATCGCGTCCAGGGACGTGGAGGCGTAGCCGTGGTTGGTGAAGAGCTCCTCCGCCACGTCGACCAGGGCCCGCTTCGTGGAGGCGGAGTACTGCTGGCGCCGGCTGGTGCCGGGCACGCCCGGCACCTTGGGCACCAGCTTGGACA
>JAOPYB010000539.1 GCA_025964835.1 Nocardioides sp.
GGCCGCTCGCCAGGGCGTGGTAGCCGGGGTCGATGTAGTCCGGCCCGACCTTGTGGCCGCTGACCACATGGCCCGCGCGGGTCAGCGCGGCCATCAGACCGGTCGCGACGGTGGTCTTGCCCTGGCCGGTCGCCGGGGCGGCGACGACGAACCGGGGCAGGCTCGTCACCGCGTCACCACTCGATGCCTCGCTGGCCCTTCTGACCGCGGTCCATGTGGTGCTTGACCTTCGTCATCTCGGTGACCAGGTCGGCGACCTCGACGAGCCGGGGGTGCGCACGCCGGCCGGTGACCACGACGAACTGTCGCCCGGGCCGCTGGCCGAGGGTGTCGACGACGTCTTCGACATCGACCCACCCCCACTCCATCGGGTAGGTGAACTCATCGAGGATCAGCAGATCATGGTCCTGCGTGGCGATCCGGCGCTTGACCTCGCCCCACCCCTCGGCCGCCTCGGCGGCGTGGTCGGTCTCGTCGCCGGCCTTGCGGGACCACGACCAGCCGGCACCCATCTTGTGCCACTCCACGGAGCCGCCCTCGCCGGTCTCCTGGTGCAGCGCCCCGAGTCGCTCGAGCACGGTCTGCTCGCCGATGCGCCACTTGGCGGACTTCACGAACTGGAAGACACCGATGTTCCAGCCCTGGCTCCAGGCGCGGATCGCCAGCCCGAAGGCGGCAGTCGACTTCCCCTTGCCGTCACCCGTGTGCACCATCAGCAGCGGTTGCTCGCGGCGCTCGCGGGTGCTGAGGCCGTCGTCGGGGACGGTGAGTGGCTGGCCCTGGGGCATCAGGCTGCTCCTTCGGTGTCGGTGGTGGTGTCGGTGGTGGTGTCGGTGGTGGTGTCGGTGGTCGTGCGGGGACGCACCCGGTCGTGGACGAGCGTGGTGAGGCCCGTCGCGCTGACCTCGTCGACCGGGACGTGCTCGGCGCGGAGCGCGCCGGCCAGCTCGCGGGCGAGCCCGAGCCGGAACGAGCCGGTCTCGGAGTCGACGACCAGCGAGGTCACCCCGGTCTCCGCGAGGTGAGCCGCTGCTGTCCGCGCCCGCGCGACGGCGTCGGGTCCGTACGTCGCGCGACCGTCGGTGACGACGACGAGCAGCGGGCGGCGACGCGGGTCGCGGACGCGTTCGACGCGCAGCACCCGGGCGACCTCGAGCAGGCCCTCGGCCAGCGGCGTGCGCCCTCCCGCCGGGAGTGCTTCGAGCCGGGTCGCGGCGATGTCCACGGAGCGGGTGGGCGGCAGCGCCAGGTCGGCGCGGTCGCCGCGGAACGTCACGAGCCCGACCTTGTCGCGGCGCCGGTAGGCGTCCAGCAGCAGCGAGAGGATCGCGGTCTTGACCTGCTCCATCCGGCGACGCGCGGCCATCGATCCGGAGGCGTCGACGCAGAACAGCACCAGGTTGGACTCCTGCCCCTCGCGGGTCGCCACGCGCAGGTCGTCGGGGCGAAACATCAGGCGGCCCGACGTTCGCCCGCGGGCGAACTGGTGGGGCGCGGCGGCCCGCACGGTCTCGGCGAGGTGGATAGAGCCTGCGCCGCCCGTGCTGCGTCGGGACCCGATCCGACGTCCGGACTGCGTCATCGCGCGGCTGCGCCGGCCGGCCTCGCCCTCGCCGGTGCCGTGCACCGTGAAGAGCCTGGGTCGATAGGGGGTCTGCGCGTCGACGGTGGTGCTCGGCCGGCCGGGAGCGTCCCCCGCGGCGGCTGCGTCTGCTGGGGCCTCGCCGGGCGTCGACGGCGGCGCGCTCTCGGCGTCGCCGGAGCCGGTCGTGGAGCAGTCCAGCGGCGATTCCGTCGCGCTCGTGGGTTCCCGATCCCCGGGCCCGTCCTGGTCGGTGTCCGGACGGCTGCCGTCGGGCCCTTCCCCCTCGGGCCCGCCCCCGGGGTCGGGGGGCTCGGGGGGCTCGGGCGCAGGGTCACCGTCGCCGAGCACCCGGTCGAGCAGCTCCTCGTCCAGCCCCGGGGCGTCGAACGGGTTGCGGCGGCGACGATGGGGCAGCGAGAGCCGGGCAGCAGCGCGGACGTCCGCGGTGGTCACCGCGGAGCGGCCGTGCCAGGCGGCATGGGCGACGGCGGTCCGGGCCGTGACGATGTCGGCGCGCATGCCGTCGACCTCGAAGGCGGCGCAGACCTCGGCGATCTTGAGGAGTACGTCGTCGCGGAGCTCGACCTCCGCGACGAGCTTCTGGGCCGCCTGGATCCGGTCGGTGAGCGCGCGTTCCGACTCGGCGTACTCCCGGACGAAGGACTCCGGATCGGCGTCGAAGGACATCCGGCGGCGGACGACCTCGACGCGGGAGGCCGGGTCGCGCGGCGCGGCGACCTCGACGGTGAGGCCGAACCGGTCGAGGAGCTGGGGACGGAGCTCGCCCTCCTCGGGGTTCATCGTGCCGACGAGGACGAAGCGGGCGGCGTGCTCGACCGAGACACCGTCGCGTTCGACGGTCGACCGGCCCATGGCGGCGGCGTCGAGCAGCAGGTCGACGAGGTGGTCGTGGAGGAGATTGACCTCGTCGACGTAGAGAATCCCGCGGTGGGCGCGGGCGAGGAGGCCGGGCTCGTACTCCGCCTTGCCCTCCGACAGCGCGCGCTCGAGGTGCAGCGAGCCGAGCACGCGGTCCTCGGTGGCACCGACCGGCAGCTCGACGAGGCGCACCGGCCGCGTCTCCGTGGGGGCGTCGGCCGCGAACGGCCCGTCCGGCGAGAGCGGCGTGCTCTCGCGCGGGTCGGTGGCGAACCGGTCGCCCGCGACCACGTCGATCGGGGGCAGCACGGAGGCCAGCGCCCGCACGATCGTGGACTTGGCGGTGCCCTTCTCGCCGCGCACCAGCACCCCGCCGACGTCGGGCGAGATCGTGGTCAGGACCAGGGCCAGCGCCATGTCGTCGGATCCGACGACCGCGCTGAAGGGAAACTGCAGTGGCATGGGAGGCTCCCGCTCGTCAGCCAGCGAACAAGTGGCGCGAGGCCGGTCTTCGGACTTCCTGGACCGGTGTCGATCTCGCGATCGACGTCGTCCAGGTCACCGCAGCGGGCCTGTGCCGGACTTTCACCGGCTTCCCAGATTCTCCCGTCGGGCCTGTTCGTCTCGTGGCCGTCGGGGCACCTCGTGCCTGTCGGGCGTCACGATAGCGTCTGGCCCCATGACCTCCAACGGCCGCCCGCGGATCACCGTCGTCGGACTCGGCGCCGACGGGTGGGCGGGAGTGCCGGATCGCCTGCGCAAGATGGTGGAAGGTGCCCCGGTGGTGCTCGGCGGACGTCGTCACCTCGCCCTCCTGCCCGACCTCCCCGACCAGGCGCGCGAACCCTGGCCGAGTCCGCTGCGCGAGGGTCTGCCCGGCCTGCTGGAACGGTACGCCGGCCAGGACATCGTCGCGCTCGCCTCCGGTGACCCGCTGCTGAGCGGCATCGGCTGCACGCTGGTCGAGCTGCTCGGCGCCGACGCGGTCCACATCGAGCCGACGGTCTCCTCGGTGGCGCTGGGCCGCGCCCGGATGGGCTGGGCCGCGGAGGACCACGAGGTCGTCAGCCTGGTCGGGCGCGACCCGCGGCTGCTCCTGCGGGCGCTCGCCCCAGGCCGGCGCGTGCTCGTGCTCTCCTCCGACGAGACCACCCCGGCGGTCGTCGCGGGACTGCTGGTCGAACACGGGTACGCCGCCAGCCGGATGACCGTCCTCGGCGACCTGGGAGGGGACGAGTCCCGCGCGGAAGGCGTGGCCGAGGGCTGGGGGTCCGTCGTCTCCCGTCTCAACGTGATCGCGCTCGAGGTGGTCGGGCACGGGCTCGCCTCGTGGTCGGCCGGGCTGCCCGACTCGGCGTACGAGCACGACGGCCAGCTGACCAAGCGCGACCTGCGCGCCTCCGCACTCTCCCGCCTCGCGCCCGCCCCGGGCCAGGTGCTCTGGGACGTCGGCGCGGGCGCCGGGTCGGTCGGCATCGAGTGGATGCGGGCGCACCCGTCGTGCCGCACGGTCGCCGTGGAGTCCGACGTCGAGCGGGCCGCGCGGATCGCGCGGAACGCCGGCGCCCTGGGTGTCCCCGGTCTCGAGGTGGTGCTCGGCCGAGCGCCCGACGCGCTGGCCGGACTGCCCGCGCCGGACGCGGTCTTCGTCGGCGGCGGTGCCACTCGAGCCGGTGTGGTCGACGTCTGCCTCGAGGCGCTGGGGTCGGGCGGACGGCTCGTGGTGCACGGCGTGACCCTGGAGACCGAGCACCTGCTGGCGGGGAGGTACGCCGCGCTCGGCGGAGAGCTGACCCGCATCGCCGTCGAGCACGCCGAGCCGATCGGCACCTTCACCGGCTGGACGCCCGGTCGGGCCGTCACCCAGTGGGCCTACGTCAAGGAGCAGTCGTGACCATCCACTTCGTCGGGGCCGGCCCCGGTGCCGCTGACCTGATCACCCTCCGCGCGGCCGCGATGCTGCGCGCCGCCGACGTGGTGCTCTACCCGGGCACCTACCTCGATGCCGAGGTGCTCGGCCACTGTCGTGCCGATGCACGGCTGGTGGACACCCAGGCGCTCGATCTCGACCAGATCGTGGGCGAGCTGGTTGACTCCCACGCGGCCGGGCGCGACGTCGTACGCCTCGTGTCGGGGGATCCCTCGCTCTACTCCGCCGTCGCCGAGCAGACGCGGCGACTGGACGCCGCGGGCGTGCCCTGGGACGTCACGCCCGGCGTGCCGGCCTACGCCGCCGCAGCCGCCCTCGTCGGTCGCGAGCTGACCGTCCCGCTGGTCGCCCAGTCGGTCGTCCTGACCCGCGCCCGGGCCCGCTCCACCGCGATGCCGGAGCGCGAGGCGCTGGCCGGCTTCGCCGCCACGCGGGCCACTCTGGCGCTGCACCTCGCGATCACCCGGACGCGCGAGACGATGGCCGAGCTGGTCGGGGAGTACGGCCCGGACTGCCCGGTGATCGTCGTCCACCGCGCCAGCCAGCCCGACGAGCAGGTGCTGCGCGGCACCGTCGCCGACATCGCCGACCAGGTCGAGGAGGCCGGCCTCCGGCAGGCCGCGGTGATCCTGGTCGGGCGGGCGCTGGACCCGAGCGGTGGCGGAGAGTCGTTCCTCTACGACCCGGCGCGTGATCGCTCGTCTCTGGGCTGATCGACGGGGGCCTGGGCGCCGGGGGTCGAGCGCGAGGTCCACACCGCCCCGGACGCCGACCGCCGGGTGCCCGACGAGCCGATGATCAGTAGGCACTTCATATCGATCGAGGCGGCGTCGAGGCCGGCCAGCGTGGTGACCTCGAGCGACTCCTCGGCCCGGCCGACGTCGCGACCGACCACCACGACCGTCTCGGCGGGCAGGTGCTCGAGGAGCACCTTCTGGGCCTCCACGACCTGGCTGATCCGCGAGCGCGAGGCGGGGTTGTAGATCGCGAGCACCAGGCCGGCCCTGGCCACCGCGCGCAGCCGCTGCTCGATCACGGACCAGGGCTTGAGCCGGTCGGAGAGACTCATCACCGCGAAGTCCCCGCCGATCGGCGCGCCCGCCCTCGCGGCGACCGCCTGCACGGCGCTGACCCCTGGGAGCACGCGCACGGGGACGTCGGCGTACACCGGGTCCTCGGCCGCCTCGAGCACCGCCGCCGCCATCCCGAACACCCCGGCGTCGCCGCCGGAGACGACCGCGACCCGTTCGCCGGAGCGGGCCAGGTCGAGCGCGAGCCGGGACCGGTCGAGCTCGACGGTGTTGCCCGACGCGTGCCGGGTCAGGCCCGCGCGCTGGGGGACGCGGTTGACGTACGGCGCGTAGCCCACGACGTGGTCCACCGAGGCCAGCGCCTCGGTCACCTCGGGCGTCGTCCACGCGTCCGGACCCGGGCCGAGCCCGACGACCAGGAGCTCCCCGGGGGTCGAGCCGGCGACCGTCGCCGGCACCGTCGCGCGTCGCCCGGTCGGCTCCGCGTGGCGGCTGTCGCCGGTGACCACGATCAACGAGAAGTAGGGCACCGAGGACGGATCCACTTCGGAGACCGGCAGCCAGCGCTCGGCCGGCATCGAGGCCCGCTCGACGTAGAGAGCGTGCTCGAGCCGACCCGCCTGCTCCAGCGCCGACCGCACGGCCGGGAAGGTGCGGCCGAGCTTCATGATGACCGCGCCGTCGGTGTCGGCCAGCCGGCGCGCGAGCTCGGGCTCGGGCAGCGTGCCCGGCAGGATCGTGAGCACGTCGGTCTGCCGCACCAGCGGCGACGCCACGGCCGCGGTGGCGGCGGCGAAGGCCGGGACGCCCGGAACGATCTCGGTGGGGAACCGGTCGGCGAGCAGGTCGTGCATGTACATGAAGGACCCGTAGAACAGCGGGTCCCCCTCGGCGAGCAGCACGACGGTCCGGCCCGCCTCGAGGTGGGTGGCGAGCCGGGCGGCCGACTCGGCGTAGAACTCCGCGATCGCGCCGGCGTAGCCGCCCGGGTGGGCGGTGGTGCCCGTGGTGACGGGGTAGCGGAGCTCCTCCTCGATCGCGTCCGCCGGGATCAGGTGGGCGGCGATCCGGCGCGCGTTGGACTGCTTGGCGACGCCCGCGTGGTAGGCGACGACGTCGGCCTCGGCGACGAGCCGGGCAGCCTTGAGCGTCATCAGCTCGGGGTCGCCGGGGCCGAGGCCGACGCCGTAGAAGTGCCCGGTGGACGTGGTCATTCCTGCTCCTGGGCCAGCGCGTTGAGCGCGGAGGCGGTCATGGCGGAGCCGCCGCGGCGTCCCCGCACGGTGAGGTAGGGGAGGTCGATGCCGTGGTCGTCCGCGAAGGACTCCAACGCCTGCTTCGACTCCGCGGCGCCGATGAAGCCGACCGGGCAGCCGATCACCGCAGCGGGCCGAGGAGCGCCCTCGACGAGCAGCTCCAGCAGGTGGAACAACGCCGTGGGGGCGTTGCCGATCGCCACGACCGCGCCCTCGAGGAACGGCACCCACAGCGAGACCGCGGCGGCCGATCGCGTGGTGCCCCACCGCCGGGCGAGATCGGGCACGCGGGCGTCGCGGAGCAGACAGACCACGTCGTTGTCGCGGGGGAGTCGGGCGCGGGTGACCCCCGAGGCGACCATGTGGGCGTCGGTGAGGATCGGGGCCCCCGCCTCCAGCGCGGTCCGCGCCGCAGCCACCAGACGCGGGTGCACGACGAGATCGTCGACCAGGTCGACCTGCCCGGTGCCGTGCACCATCCGCACCGCCACCGACTCGGCACCGGGGGGCAGGGCTTCCAGCCGGGCCTCGCGACGGATCGTGGCGAACGAGTCGGCGTAGATCGCGGCCCCCTGGTCGGCGTAGGCGTAGCGGCGGGCCGGCCGGGCCGGTCCCTCGATCGAGCCAGTCATGGCGTCACCACCACGCCGTGCCACGGGGTGACCACCAGGTCGTGACCAGGTGCGACCAGCTCGCCGACGAGGTCGGGCGTCAGTACGCCGTCCGGGACCGGGACGTGCAGCACCCCGTCGTACGACTGGACGCCGGAGGCGGCGGGTACTCGGGCGTCACCTGGTGCGAGAGGCACCAGCGGCGGCACGAGCTCGACGACGTGCCAGGCGGCCGTCTCGTCGTCGCCGCTCGCGAGCAGGAAGCGGTGGGCCAGCCGGACCAGCTCCTCGGCGACGTCGGGCAGTGGGACGACCGCACCCCAGCGCGCGCCGACCCTGAGCTGGGCGGTGTCCGCGTCGAGGACCACGGCACCGAGGTCGGTCTCGCGGTCGACGAGGTCGCCCCGGCCGTCGTCGAGCACGAACAGGAACCGGCCCGGCAGGGCGGCCAGCGCAGGTGAGGCAACGAGGCGCTCGTCGAGCTCACCGACCACGGGCCGCAGGTTGGCCCGACCGCCGGAGATCCCGGTGAGCGGGGAGCACATCAGGTTGCGAGCGAGCTCGTGGCTGCGCGACGGGAGCAGGCCGGTCGCCACGACGGCATCCACCACCTGGTCAGGAAGCCGGCCGCCGACGAACGGCAGCGCGCGCAGCTGCAGGTTGGCACGCCCTGTGAGGTGGACCTGCCCGTCGCCGTGGTCGTGCGCTACCTGCGCGAGGCTCTCGAGGGATCCGGCTGGGAGGTGGCCGCCGGCCAGACGCAGGCGGATCAGTGCGCCGTCGTCGGCTGGCCAGGGGCGGAGCACGCCGGGGCACCGGTCACGGCGGAGTCGAACGGATGGGCTGGTCACCGGTGGTCCTCGGAGGTCAGGGACCCGTGCGCGGGGTCCTCGAGTGACCTCGCGGCTGTTGCCGCAAGGGCCAGCAGGTCTTCGGACTCGGGATCGCCCGGTGCGGGACGCCTTCCCGGACCTCACGGTCCAGTGGCTGTCGTGAGACAGGGCCCCGCCCGTCACCCTTACCGCTGCGCGTCAGTCCCGGATTCGCACCGGGTTCCCTGCGCCCCCGCGGCGGACCACGGGAGGTTGACTGGCGTTCGGCACGCTACCAAGACCCGCGCGCGGACGACACCGGTGGGCACGGACCGGACCGGTGCTAGTGTCCTCCGTATCCACACGGGAGCCCGACGCATCGGGCTGAGATGGGGCTGATGCCGCCCCGACCGTCGAACCTGCTCCGGATCATGCCGGCGAAGGAAGTGAGATCGACGTGTTGCCACGGTTCCACCTGATCACCGATTTCGAAACCCTCGATCGGGACGCGTTGACGCACCTGCTCGCGGTCGTCGGCGAGGGCCGCGTCGGCACTCCGCGCGTCGACGCGGTCCAGGTCCGCGCGAAGCAGGCCAGCGACCGCGAGGTCGTCGCCTGGACGCGTGAGCTGCTGGCCGAGCTCGCGCCACGGGGGACGCGGGTGATCGTGAACGACCGCCTCGACCTCGCCCTCGCCGCCGGGGCGCACGGGGTGCATCTCGGCCGGAACGACCTGTCCGTGGCCGACGCGCGGGCGCTCGCCCCGGCGGGCTTCCTGGTCGGGGCCACCTGCCGTGGTCCGGAGGACGCGATCGCCGCACGGGCCGAGGGCGCCGACTACGCCGGGGTAGGTCCGGTGCACGCCACCTCGACCAAGGACGGGCTGCCTGACCCCCTCGGTCTCGACGTGCTCGCCGCGACCGCGCGGGAGATCCCGGCGATCGCGATCGGCGGGATCACCGCCGCTCGGGTGCGCGACGTCATGACCTCCGGTGCCCATGGGGTCGCCGTGGTCGCCGCCGTCTGGAGGGACCCCGACCCGCCCCGCGCGGCCCGGGAGATCGCCGAGCTCGTCCACACGGCGTGAGCGCGGTGACGCCCGGGCTCCGGGTGGTGGTCGTCGGTGGCGGGGTCATCGGGCTGGCCTGCGCCGACGAGCTGGTCCGGGCCGGGCACGACGTGACCGTCTGCGACCCGAGACCCGCCTGCGGTTCGACGTACGCCGCCGCGGGGATGCTCGCGCCCGGCGGCGAGGCGTGGTTCGGCGAGGAGGCCCTGCTGCGGCTGGGGATCGACTCGCTCGAGAGGTGGCCGGCCTTCGCGGCCTCGCTGGAGGAACGGTCGGGGCACCACCTCGACCTGCGCTCGACCGGCACCATGCTCGTCGCCGCCGACCGCGACGACCTCGCCGAGGTGCACCGTGCCTGCCAGCTGCTGAACGCCAGCGGGGTGCGGGTGGAGGAGCTCGACCGGCGCACCCTGCGAGCGGCTGAGCCGGCGCTCTCGGGGCGCGTCGTCGGCGGGGCGCTGCTGCCCGACGACCGCCACGTCAACCCGCGGCGGGTCACGGACGCGCTGCTCGCGGTGCTGGGTGACCGGGTGGTTCGTGCCCGAGCGACACCCGGGTCGGACGGCGTGGTCCTGGACGACGGCTCCCATCTGCGAGCGGACGTGGTGGTGCTCGCCACCGGGGCGACCGGGATGCCGCACGTGCGCCCGGTGCGCGGCGAGGTGGTCCGGGTGCGTTGCACGCAGGCGCCGACCCGGGTGCTGCGGGCGCGCCTCCACGGGGAGCGGGTCTACGTCGTGCCGCGCGCGCACGGTGAGCTGCTGATCGGTGCAACCGAGGAGGAGCACCCGGCCGGCGACGGCGACCCGTTGCCGACCCTCGGCGGGGTGGTCCGGCTGCTCGTGACCGCCCGCGCCCTGGTGCCCGGACTCGCGACCGCCGAGCTTCTGGAGGTGGTCGCCCGGGACCGACCCGGCAGCCCCGACAACGGTCCGCTGCTCGGACCGGTGTCGGGCACGGGAAGCGCCCGGATGCTGCTCGCCGGTGGACATCACCGGGGCGGCGTGCTGCTCGCGCCGGTCACCGCGGCGACCGTGCGCGCCCACGTCGACGGCCTCGTGGTGCCGCCGGCGGCGCAGGCGTTCGACGCCCAGCGCTTCCACCGCCCCAAAGACACGGACCGCAACACAGACCGCGACACGGATCGGAACGAGGAACCATGCGCCTGAGCGTGAACGGACGACCGCACGAGCTGCCCGAGGGCACCGCGCTGACCGGCCTGCTGGAGACGGTGGCCCCTGACCCGCGCGGCGTCGCCGTCGCCCTCAACGGCACCGTCGTGCGCGCCGCCGAGTGGCCGGCCACCCCGCTGTGCGAGGGTGAC
>JAOPYB010000032.1 GCA_025964835.1 Nocardioides sp.
TCCCGGTGAGCGTGAAGATGCCGGCACCGATGATGACGCCGATGCCGAACACGGTCAGGTCGAGGGCGGTCAGGGACTTCTTGAGCTTGAAGTCCGGGTCCTCGGTGTCCTCCATCGACTGCTCGACCGATTTCGTGCGAAAGACGTTCATGGACAGAAAAGGTAGTCGCTCCGCCCGCTACCGCGAGGGACTGCCCGTCGGCGAGCCGGACGGGGAGCCGGACGGGGTGCCCGACGGGGTGCCCGACGCGGGACCGGACGGCGAACCCGAGGGCGACTCCGAGGGGCTGGGTGGCTCGGTCGGCACCAGGGACTCGGGGTCGAAGGTGAGCACGAGCAGCTTCGCGCCCTGCCTGGCCAGCTCGTGCTCCCCGATCCCGAGGTCCGCGCGCAGCACCTCCTCGGGGTCGGCGCCCCGCACGTCCAGGTCGTCGAGGAGGGTCCACAGCGTGGGCTCGCCGTAGCTCTGGGCGAGCCACTCGCAGGCCCACCAGGAGAGCGCGTAGTGGACGCCGGAGTCGGCGTCGTTGAAGGTGGCGTCCCCGGGCAGCCCGGTCACGCCGGCCTCGGCGGCGGTGACGGCGTCCTCGGGGACCAGGCGGTCCTCGGGGGCCAGCGGGCGGACAGAGACGTACTCCGCGAGCCCCTCGCTCAGCCAGGCCGGCGCCCGGTCGTCGTGCTCCCCCACCGCGACGTGGGTCAGCTCGTGGCGGACCAGCCGGTCGCGCTCGGTGCCCGGTCGGTCGAGCATCGCCGGGCTGAGCAGGAAGCGGGTCGCCGCGACCCGGCCGCCGTCCGGGGACGAGGCGACGGGGAACGCGACGCCGTCGAGGGTCTCGGGGTCGCCGCCGGGGAGGTCGCGGATCGAGCTCATGAACACCGTGTCGGACAGCGCGTAGACGACCACCGAGCGCGACCACGGGTAGGGCACCGCGGCGGCGACCGCGTCGATCCCCCGCTGCACCGAGCCGATGATCCCGTCCGCCTCGGCCACGCTCGCTGCGTCGAAGACGCCCAGCACGCCGTCGCCGGTGCGGACCTGGATCGGGCCGCTGTCCCACGGCTGCGCCTGCACGTCGTGGCTGCTCTCCCACGCGCGGTCGGTGACCGAGGCGAGCAGGAAGCGGCGGGGGTGCTTGCGGGAGGACGTGAAGCGGTAGCGGTCCGCGGTGGTGACCGGGCGGTCGTCGTACCCCTCGAGCTGCATGGTCACGTCGACGACCACCCAGTAGGCGTCCCCCTCGCGGACCAGGCTGCCGGGATCGAGGGCGTAGCGGTAGCGCGCCAGCGGCAGCTGGGCGAGGTTGGCGAGGTAGGTGCGCTGGCCGCGGGCGAAGCGCGGCTCCCGGGCGTCCAGCCCGGCCTCGAAGGCGGCCGCGTCGTGATGACGTACGGCGATCGCCCGCCGCTCGAGCGCACGCGTCAGGCCGCCGACCACGTCGGCAGGCACGCGCGCGGACGGCGTCACGGCCGGGGGGCTGCCGGGCGCGTCGTCGGAGCAGGCGGCGAGGGGCGTGACGAGGAGGGCGAGCCCGAGGGCCCGCCCGAGGAGCGCCCTAGAGGAGCCGGTCGGCATCGACCGGCGCCCGGCCGTCGGCCAGGGCAGTCATGTCCTCGACGATGCCGAGCGCGATGGCCTGCGGGGTGAGGCCGACCCGGTCGAGGATCGTGGCCCGCTTGGCGTGGTCGAGGAACTGCTGCGGGATGCCGTGCAGCCGGAACGGGGTGTGCACGCCGGCGTCGTTGAGGGTCTGCAGGAGCACCGAGCCGACGCCACCGACGCGGCCGTTGTCCTCGATGCTGACGACGAGCTTGTGCTCGCGGGCGAGCCCGACGATCGCGGGGTCGACCGGCATCACCCAGCGGGGGTCGACGACCGTGACCCCGATGCCCTGGGCGACCAGCCGCTCGGCCACGCCGACCGCCACGCCGGCCATCGAGCCGACGCCCACGACGAGGACGTCCCTGGTGCCGTTGCGGACGAGCACGTCGGCGCCCCCGGCCTTGCCGAGGGACGGGATGTCCTCGGGCGGCGGACCCTTCGGGAAGCGGATGACGGTGGGCGCGTCGTCGACCAGGACGGCCTCGTTGAGCAGCTCGCGGAGGCGGGCGCCGTCCCGGGGCGCGGCCAGCCGCAGGCCGGGCACGACCTGCAGGACCGACATGTCCCACATGCCGTTGTGGCTGGCGCCGTCGTCGCCGGTCACACCGGCCCGGTCGAGCACGAAGGTCACACCGCACCTGTGCAGCGCGACATCCATGAGGACCTGGTCGAAGGCCCGGTTGAGGAACGTGGCGTAGAGCGCGACGACCGGGTGCAGGCCACCGATCGCGAGACCCGCGGCCGAGGTGGCGGCGTGCTGCTCGGCGATGCCGACGTCGAAGGTGCGCTCGGGGAACCGGGCCTGGAAGTGGTGCAGCCCGACGGGGTGCATCATCGCAGCGGTGATGGCGACGACGTCCTTGCGGTGCTGGCCGATGTGCACCATCTCGTCGGCGAAGACGTCGGTCCAGATCCGGCCCTTGGGGACCTCCTCGCCCGAGTCCACGTCGAAGGCGCCGGGGCTGTGGAACTGGTCGGCCACGTGCCGCTCGGCCGGGTCGTAGCCGAACCCCTTGCGGGTCATCACGTGCACGATCACCGGGCCGTCGAACTTCTTCGCCGAGGTGAGGGCCGCCTCGACCGCCGCCCGGTCGTGGCCGTCGATGGGCCCGACGTACTTCAGGCCGAGGTCCTCGAACATGCTCTGCGGCACGAAGAAGTCCTTCGCGGCCCGCTTCACCGCGTGCAGCGCCTGGTACAGCGGCCGACCGACCACCGGCGCGGCCGGCAGCCGGCGCTTCACCTGGCCGAGCGCCCGCTCGTAGCCGGGCCGGGTGCGGAAGGTGGCCATCTTCTCGGCCATCCCGCCCGTCGTCGGGGCGTAGGAGCGGCCGTTGTCGTTGAGCACGATGACCAGCGGCCGGTCCTTCGCGGCGGCGATGTTGTTCAGCGCCTCCCAGGCCATCCCGCCGGTCAGCGCGCCGTCGCCGATGACCGCCACGACCGGACGACGCTCGCCGCGCACCGCGAAGGCCTTGGCCAGCCCGTCGGCGTAGGACAGCGAGGCCGAGGCGTGGCTGTTCTCCACCCAGTCGTGCTCGCTCTCCGCGCGGCTGGGGTACCCGGACAGGCCGCCCCGCTGGCGCAGGTGCTCGAAGCCCTCCAGTCGGCCGGTGAGCAGCTTGTGCACGTAGGCCTGGTGCCCGGTGTCGAACACGATGGGCTCGCGCGGGGACTCGAAGACCCGGTGGACGGCGATCGTCAGCTCCACCGCGCCCAGGTTGGGGCCGAGGTGACCACCGGTCTTCGCCACGCTGGCGACCAGGGCATCGCGGATCTCGGCGGCGAGGACGGGCAGCTGGTCGGGACGCAGCGCGCGCAGGTCGGCGGGCCCGGTCAGCGATCGGAGCAGCGACACGACGCGGCAGGATCCTCTCGACGTCGGCGGCCGTCAGGGGGACGAGCCGCCGGGGCCCTCACTGTAACCGCGAACGGCCCGGCTCCCCCGGTGAACGGCGGGCAGCCGGGCGTCGCGGTAGGACGGCCGGTGCCCTCACAGCCGGGGCACCCAGCGCTCCCCGCGCAGCGCACCGGCGACGACCTCGACGCCGCGGGCGGCGCGGGCCAGCCGGGCGCCCTCCCGCTCGTAGGCGGCGATCGCCGCCTCCATGGCGTCGGGCGGCAGCTGGTCGGCCAGCTCCACCCGGACGGTGCGCCAGCCGGCCCGGGCGGCCTCCAGGCCGGCGGCGAGGTGGTCGGCGGCGAAGCGGGCCAGCAGCACCGGGTACCGGCGCAGCACCTCGTGCGACCGGTAGTCCGGCGGCACCTGGTCGTAGAGCCAGGCCACGGCCGAGCGCTCCCAGTCCGGGGCCCCGGGCGGGGCGATCTCGTCCGGCCAGCCCGGCGGCAGCGTGGCGTCCACGCGCCCAGTCTGGCCCGCCGGTACGA
>JAOPYB010000049.1 GCA_025964835.1 Nocardioides sp.
GATCTCGGCGGTCTCGCCGCCGGAGCCCACGAGCACGCCGTCCTGGGTGTTGACGACCGTGATCGTCTTGTCCGGCAGGGCGCCCACGCGGCGCAGGGCGCTCATCAGCGCCTCGTCCTTCTGCATCTCCTCGGAGATCCGCCGCACCAGGACCCGTCCCTCCAGCGAGCCGGCGGCCTTGGACAGCGACTCGACACCCTCCATGAAGTCCTCGCCCAGGTCGGTCTCGCCCAGCTCCTGCAGGCCCGGGATCGGGTTGCCGTACGGCGACTCCGTCGGATGGTCGAGCAGCTCGACGAGGCGGCGCTCCACGGTCTCGGACATCACGTGCTCCCAGCGGCACGCCTCCTCGTGGACGAGCTCCCAGTCGAGCCCGATCACGTCGATCAGCAGTCGCTCGGCGAGCCGGTGCTTGCGCATCACCCGGGTCGCGAGCCGCAGGCCCTCGTCGGTCAGCTGGAGGTGCCGGTCGCCCTCGACGGTCAGCAGCCCGTCGCGCTCCATCCGGGCCACGGTCTGGCTCACCGTGGGGCCGCTCTGGTGGAGCCGCTCGGCGATCCGGGCACGCAGGGGCGTGATCCCCTCCTCGACCAGCTCGTAGATGGTCCGGAGGTACATCTCGGTGGTGTCGATCAGATCGCTCACCCGCTCATTCTGTCCCATCCGGCCAGCGGCCTTCATCCGGCTGGCAGGCTGGACGCCATGGCTTGCGTGATGTGGTTCCGCCGCGACCTGCGGCTCGGCGACAACCCGGCCCTGCTCGAGGCCTGCGCGGACGGCGCCGTGCTCCCGCTCTTCGTGCTCGACCCCGCGCTCTGGGGGCCGGCAGGACCGGTGCGGCGCGCCTACCTTGCCCGGTCGTTGCGGGCGCTCGACGAGAGCCTGGGCGCCGCGCGCCTCTCGGTGGTCCACGGCGACCCGGTCCGCCGGGTGCTGCTCGCGGCCCGCGAGGTGGGCGCGACCCGCGTCCACGTCGCCGCCGACTTCGGCCCCCACGGGCACCGGCGCGACGCCGACGTCGAGCAGGCCCTGGGCGACGCCGGGATCGAGCTGGTCCGCACGGGGTCGCCGTACGCCGTCGCGCCGGGGCGCGTCACGAGCGGCGCGGGGGAGCCGTACAAGGTCTTCACGCCCTTCTCGAAGGCCTGGGCGGACCACGGCTGGCGCGCGCCGGTCGACGCGCCGACGCAGCCCAGCTGGCTGACCCTCGACGAGACGGCCGGGATCCCGGAGGCAGCCGTGCCGGACGGCGTCGGGCTGCCCGAGGCCGGCGAGGCCGCGGCGCTGCGACGCTGGCACGAGTTCCTCGAGGACCGGCTCGAGGGGTACGACGAGGCCCGCGACCGCCCGGGGGTCGACGGCACGAGCCACATGTCGGTGCACCTCAAGTGGGGCGAGATCCACCCGCGCACGATGCTGGCCGACCTGGCGCGCCACCGCGGCACGGGCGCGCGGACCTACCGCAAGGAGCTGGCCTGGCGGGAGTTCTACGCCGACGTGCTGTTCGCCCGGCCCGCGACCGCGCGGGAGTACCTGCGGCCCGAGTTCGCGCGGATGCGCTACGACGACCCCGCCGACCACCTCGAGGCCTGGCAGCGCGGGCGCACCGGCTTCCCGGTCGTCGACGCCGGCATGCGGCAGCTGCGGGCCACGGGCTGGATGCACAACCGGGTCCGGATGATCGTCGCGAGCTTCCTGGTCAAGGACCTGCACGTGGAGTGGCAGCACGGCGCCCGGCACTTCATGGACTGGCTGGTCGATGGCGACCTCGCCTCCAACCAGCACGGCTGGCAGTGGACGGCCGGGTGCGGCACCGACGCGTCGCCGTTCTTCCGGGTCTTCAACCCGACGTCCCAGGGGCGGAAGTTCGACCCCGACGGCGCCTACGTCCGCAGGTGGGTGCCGGAGCTGGCCGATGCCGCCGACCCGCACGACCCGGGCCCGGCGGCCCGCGAGCGTGCCGGCTACCCGGCGCCGGTGGTCGACCACGCGGAGGAGCGCCGCGAGGCGCTCGACCGGTGGGAGGAGATCCGCTGACTTGGTCGGGGGCAGGTGCAGACCCGCGGGGGCCGGGAGTTTCATCGGCCGGCCGAGGGAACTCGCGGCTGGACGACGAAGCTTCGCCCTCCCTCCGAGATCTTCATCGGCCGGCCGATGAAACCCCCGGACCCGTTGGACCTGAGCGGGGGCGGCGTGTCAGCGTGGGGGCTTCGATCACCGATGGTGAAGGAAACAGCGTGACCGAGCTCCTCGTCCCCCGGCGCTTCCGCGGGCCGTCCTCGTCCGGCAACGGCGGCTGGACCGCCGGGGCCCTCGCGGGTCTGGTGGACCACGACTGCCCCGACAACCGTGCGGACGCGTGGCCGGCGATCCGGGTGGCGCTGCGGCGGCCGCCGCCCCTGGACACGCCGATGGCCGTCGCCGTCGTCGACGGCAGCACGGAGGCGAGCATCGACGGCGAGGTCGTCGCGCGCGCCACCCTCAGCGACACCGACCCGGTCGTCGTCGAGCCGGTGCCGGCCGCCGAGGCGCGCGCGGCCATGGCGACGTACCCCGGCCTGACCTCGCACCCCTTCCCCGGCTGCTTCGCGTGCGGCACGGACCGCGAGGAGGGCGACGGGCTGCGGATCTTCCCGGGTCGGGTCCCGGACCAGGAGGGCGCGACCCGGATCGCGTCGGTCTGGACGCCGCACCCCAGCACCGCTGAGGACTACCACACGTACGTCGACGAGCTCCCGCGCGCGTCGCTCGCCACCACCTGGGCCTCGATCGACTGCGTCGGTGGCTGGGCCGGCGACCTGACCGAGCGGCTGATGGTGCTCGGCCGCATGACCGCCCGCGTCGAGACCCTGCCGGTGATCGGCGAGGAGCACGTCGTGGTCGGGCTGGCGCGGGGCTCCGAGGGCCGCAGGACGTTCACCGCCTCGACCCTCTACGACTCCGACGGCCGCGCGGTCGCCTCCGCCGAGCACGTCTGGGTCGCGATCGACCCGGCCGACTTCGCCTGAGGACGCCGCTTCGGCAGGGAGGGCAGTGACGCGGATCCCACGGCCGCGGAATTGACCTCGGCCGAGGGCGTGGGGAGGATTCACCGTATGGATTTGAACGATCAAACGGAGTGGTGGCGGCACTCGGTCTGCTACCAGGTCTACGTCCGCAGCTTCGCCGACGGCGACGGCGACGGCATCGGCGACCTGCCGGGCATCACGGGCCGGCTGCCCTACCTGCGTGACCTCGGCGTCGACTCGCTGTGGATCACGCCGTTCTACACCTCCCCCCAGCACGACCACGGCTACGACGTCGCCGACTACCGCGACGTCGACCCGCTGTTCGGCACGCTCGCCGACGCCGACACGCTGCTCGCCCGTGCCCACGAGCTCGACCTCAGGGTGATCGTCGACCTGGTCCCCAACCACACGTCCGACCAGCACGAGTGGTTCCGGGCGGCGCTGGCCGCGGGACCGGGCAGCAAGGAGCGCGAGCGCTACCTCTTCCGCGACAGCCCCGACGGGACCCCGCCGAACAACTGGGAGTCGGTCTTCGGCGGCCCCGCCTGGACCCAGGTGGACGATGGCCCCGGACAACCAGGACAGTGGTACCTCCACCTCTTCGACAGCACCCAGCCCGACCTCAACTGGCGCAACCCCGAGGTCGGAGACATGTTCGAGGACGTGCTCACCTTCTGGCTCGACCGGGGCGTCGACGGCTTCCGGGTGGACGTCGCGCACGGCCTGTTCAAGGTCGAGAGCCTGCGGGACCAGATGGTCCCCGACGACGCCGCGCCCAGCAGCGTGCCCGCCGAGTCGACGACCGCGAGCCCCGCGAGCAGCCCCGCGGGCAGCCCCGCGAGCAGCCCCGCGGGCAGCATGGTGGAGCGCACGATGCGCGACGAGCCGATGTGGGACCAGCCGGAGGTGCACGACGTCTACCGGCGCTGGCACGACGTCCTGGCCAAGTACGACGGCGACCGGATCCTCGTCGCCGAGGCCTGGACCCAGGGCCCCGAGTCGATGGCGAACTTCGTGCGCAGCGACGAGATGCAGCAGGCCTTCAACTTCTCGTGGCTGCTCGCCGACTGGTCGGCGGAGGCGTTCGCCGAGGTCATCACCGGCACCTTCGCGGCGCTCGAGGCCGTCGGCGCCTCCCCCACCTGGGTGTTGAGCAACCACGACGTCGTCCGGCACACCACCCGCTACGGCGGCGGAGCCCGGGGTCTGGCCCGCGCCCGCGCGGCCACGCTCACGATGCTGGGGCTGCCGGGGTCGTCGTACGTCTACGAGGGCGAGGAGCTCGGCCTCGAGCAGGTCGACGTCGCTCCCGCGTTCCGCCAGGACCCCTCCTGGTTCCGTACCGGTGAGCCGGGCCGGGACGGCTGCCGCGTCCCGCTGCCGTGGGGCGGCGACCAACCGCCGTACGACTTCGGGCCGGGCACCGGCCAGCCCTGGATCCCCCAGCCCGCCGACTGGGCGTCGCTGACGGTCGAGGCCCAGGCGGCGGACCCGGACTCGACGCTGACGTTCTACAAGCGGGCGCTGGCCGCGCGCCGCGACCAGGCGGACACCGGCGGGCACGTCGAGATGCTGGACCTCGGCACCGACGTGCTGGCGTTCCGGCGCGGGCCGCTGACCGTGGTGCTCAACTGCGGGACCGCGCCGGTGCCGCTGCCTCCTGGCGAGGTGCTCGTGGCGAGCGGCCCCGTGACGGAGGAGCTGCCGGGCGACACGGCCGCCTGGCTCCGCTGACTCAGTCGGAGAGCCTGTCGTCCAGGGCCTTGTTGTAGCGCCCGAGGGCGTCGACGAAACCGGTCAGCTCGGCGTCCGACCAGTCGCCGAGGCGCTCGTCGAGCCGCTTGCGGCGGTGGGCGAGGACATCGCCGAGCCGGCGTCCCGCGTCGTCGCTCACCGACACCAGCGAGGCCCGGCCGTCGCCCGGGTCGGGCGTGCGGTCGACCAGCCCGAGGTCGACGAGATGCTGGACCTGCCGGCTGATCGCACCCTTGTCGACGTCGAACGTCTCCGCGATCGCCGACGAACGCATCGGCCCGTGCTCGTCGAGGTAGGTGAGCATGAGGTACGACGCCGGCTGCAGGTCGGCGTGCACCGCGCGGGCACGCTCGCCGATCACCCGCCTGATGCGGCGGATGAGCACGCCCACCTCGGACTCGAGCTCGCGCAGGGTCTCGGGGCGCGCCGTGTCGCTCATCGCTGGCCGGTCTCGGCGGCAACCTCCGGGGCGGCCTCGTCGGCCCGCATGATGGTGGTCCGCAGCGGCACCTCACGGATGAAGAGCACGCACACGAAGGCGAGGATAGCGAACGGCATCGCGACCAGGAAGATCTCGCCGATCCCCTCGCCGAATGCGTGCTCGTAGAGGTCGCGCACGGGGCCGGGCAGGGTGCTGAGGTCCGGGATCGTGTGGCTCTCGTGACTGCTGGTCGGCAGGCCGAGCGCGGCCAGCCCCGAGGTCACCTTGGCGGCGACCTGGTGGCTGAGCAGGGCACCCAGGGCCGAGACGCCGATCGAGCCACCCATCGAGCGGAAGAACGCGACGACCGAGCTCGCGGCGCCCATGTCCGCCTGAGCGGTGTTGTTCTGCACGGCCAGCACGAGGTTCTGCATCGTGGCACCGAGCCCGATGCCCAGGATCGCCATGAAGACACCGACGACCGCGAGGTTCGTGTCGGCGTCGATCTGGCCGAGCAGGCCGAGACCGATGATCACCATGCCCATGCCGCCCACGAGCCAGCGCTTCCACAGCCCGGTCTTCGTGATGACCCGGCCGGTGAAGATGCTCGAGACGAGCAGGCCACCCACCATGGCGATCGTCATCATGCCGGCGTGGGTCGGGCTCATCCCCCTTGCGAGCTGGAAGTACTGGCTCAGGTAGACCGTCGAGCCGAACATCGCGACGCCGATCAGGATCGAGGCCGTGGTGGCCAGCGCCGTCGTGCGGTCCTTGAACAGCCGCAGCGGGATGATGGGCTCCCGAGCGACGGTCTCGGCGTACACCGCGAGCAGCAGCAGCACGATGCCGCCGGCGACGAGCAGGCCGCTGGTGAGGGAGACCCAGGCGAACTGGTTGCCGGCGAGGGAGACCCACACGAGCAGCAGCGACACGCCGCCGACGATCAGGGTCGCGCCCCAGTAGTCGATGCTCACGTCCTGGCGCTTGACCACGGGCAGGTGCAGCGTCTTCTGCAGGACGCCGAAGGCGACCACGGCGACGGGCAGCCCCACGAAGAAGCAGCCCCGCCAGCCCAGCGGGCTGTCGACGATCACCCCGCCGATGAGGGGGCCACTGACGGTCGCGACGGCGAACACCGCACCGATGTAGCCGGAGTAGCGGCCGCGCTCACGCGGCGTGACCATCGAGGCGATGACCACCTGCACGAGGGCGGTGAGCCCGCCGACACCGAGGCCCTGGACGACGCGGGCGCCGATCAGCACCTCCATGCTGGGTGCGAAGGCGGCGATGAGCGACCCGATCGAGAAGATCACCAAGGCGGTCTGCACGAGGATCTTCTTGCTGAACAGGTCGGCGAGCTTGCCCCAGATGGGGGTGGTCGCGGTCATCGCCAGCAGCGTGGCCACCACGACCCAGGTGTAGCCGGACTGGCTGCCGTGGAGGTCGGCGACGATGCGCGGCAGGGCGTTGCTGACGACCGTGCTCGACAGCATGGCCACGAACATGGCGAGCAGGAGGCCGCTCATGGCCTCCAGGATCTCGCGGTGGGACATCTGGCCGGACGCTTCGACGGACGGGACGTCGGTCTGGGTCACTGGAGCTCGATTCATGACAGGGATAAGGTTGCTAGGGGCAACTATATTCCGAATCGTTGACCTCGACAACCACTCGTGGCGTGCGCCACAGTCGACCGGCCACCCCGGGACGCGGAACGACCCGCAGACGTGGACCTCGGGAGAGGCCCGCTCCGGTGGACGTGATGACCGGATCGCCTGCGGGTCGGGTGACTGCTAGGAATTCGTCAGCAGCCTCGGGGGCACTTCGACCCCCGATGGTGCTGGGCTGCTAGACGGCAGCCACCTCACGCGTCCCAGAAGAATTCATTCTTCGGACCACCTCCTTTCCCGTGTACGACGAGCGTAGGTCCCGACCCGGGGCCGATCAAGGGATTTGTTCGGCGGCTCGGAGGAGCTCGCGGGGCCTCGGCGGTGGCCGTCCAAGGAGCGTCGAGCGGAGGGGGCGCCGCGCCACCACCTGCGATCCGCACGCCCCGGCGGGCGGGATCCACCCCTCCGCTCGTGCCTCGCTCCGGAGGGCCAGTCCCAGCCACCGCCCGCCGGGACCCACGGCTCTCCGGCGGCGTCGCGGCGTTCCGCCGCGCGCCGCCTGGTGCCGGCTCAGGCGGTGGCCGGGGCCGCGAACTGGGCGTTGTAGAGGCGGGCGTAGGCGCCGTCCGCGGCGAGGAGCTGCTCATGGGTCCCCTGCTCCACGATCGAGCCGTCCTCCATCACCAGGATCAGGTCGGCGTCGCGGATGGTGCTGAGCCGGTGCGCGATCACGAAGCTCGTCCGGTCGGTGCGCAGGGCGGCCATCGCGTGCTGGAGCAGCAGCTCGGTGCGGGTGTCGACCGAGCTGGTGGCCTCGTCGAGGATCAGCAGCGCCGGGTCGGTGAGGAAGGCCCGGGCGATCGTGACGAGCTGCCGCTCGCCGGCGGAGAGGTTGGATCCCTCCTCGTCGATGACGGTGTCGTAGCCGTCCGGCAGCGAGTGCACGAAGCGGTCCACGAACGTGGCCCGGGCGGCCTCCTGGATCTGCTCCTCGGTGGCGTCCGGGCGGCCGTAGGCGATGTTGT
>JAOPYB010000055.1 GCA_025964835.1 Nocardioides sp.
ACCTGCTGCTGAGCCTGATCGCCAAGCACAAGCTCGACATCACCGAGGTCTCGCTGTCGCAGGTGACCGACGACTTCATCTCGTTCGTCAAGATCGGCGGCAAGGCCTGGGACCTCGAGCAGACCACCTCGTTCCTGCTCGTCGCCTCGACGCTGCTCGACCTCAAGGCGGCGCGGCTGCTGCCCCAGGGGGACGTCGAGGACGAGGAGGACCTCGCGCTCCTCGAGGCGCGCGACCTGCTGTTCGCGCGGCTGCTCCAGTACCGCGCCTTCAAGCAGGTCGCCGGCGTCCTCGAGCGACGACTGGCGGGGGAGTCGCGGCGGCACTCCCGCGCCGTGGGGCTCGAGGAGCGCTTCGCCTCGCTGCTGCCCGAGGTGCTGATCGGGATCGGCCTCGAGCAGTTCGCGGCGCTCGCGGCGCGGGCGCTGGAGCCCAAGCCGATCCTCGAGGTGTCGCTGGAGCACATCCACGCCGCCCGGGTGAGCGTGCGGGAGCAGGGTGCGATCGTGATGGAGCGACTGCGCCGCGCGGGGACGATGACCTTCCGGGCGCTGTGCGGGGACTCCCCGGACACGCTCACCACGGTCGCCCGGTTCCTGTCCCTGCTCGAGCTGTTCAAGGAGGGGGCGGTCGCGTTCGACCAGGTGACGCCGCTCGGGGAGCTCACGGTCCGCTGGACCGGTGGGGACGACCAGGAGATCGAGATCGAGGACGAGTTCGAGGGGGCGCCGCCCGAGGCCGCGGCCCCCGTTGAGGCACCAGAAGGAGCGGACGCATGAGCGAGGTCTCGACAGGCTCGACCACCGGGGACGCCTCGGTCACCGCGGACGTCTCGGTCACCGCGGACGTCTCGGTCACCGAGGACGGCGGGGCCACGCTGGCGGTGCCGCTCGCGGACCTGCGGCCGTCGCTCGAGGCGGTGCTGATGATCGCCGACCAGCCGCTCGACGCGCTGACGTTGGCGTCGGCCGTGGGCTACCCGGTCGACGAGGTGAACGCCGCGCTGGGCGCGCTGGCCGACGAGTACACCCAGCAGGGTCGCGGCTTCGAGCTGCGCAACGTCGCGGGGGGGTGGCGGTTCTACTCCCGCGAGGAGTACGCCGCCGTCGTCGAGGGCTTCGTGCTCGACGGCCAGCAGGCGCGGCTCACCCAGGCGGCGCTGGAGACCCTCGCCGTGGTCGCCTACAAGCAGCCGGTGTCCCGCGCCCGGGTCTCGGCGATCCGTGGGGTCAACGTCGACGGAGTGATGCGCACCCTGCTGACGCGCGGGCTGGTCGAGGAGGCCGGGCAGGACCGTGAGACCGGGGCGAACCTCTACCGGACCACCAACTACTTCCTCGAGCGGATCGGGGTCACCTCGCTCGACGAGCTGCCCGAGCTCGCACCGTTCCTGCCCGACATGGACGACATGGAGGACGAGCTGGAGCGGGTGGCGGCCTCCTCGAATCCTCCGGAGGCACCGACCGGCGATACGGTCACGGGATGATCGCGACCGACGACGAGGGACTCATCCGCCTGCAGAAGCTGCTGGCGATGTCCGGAGTCGCGTCCCGGCGCAAGTGCGAGGAGCTGATGCTCGGCGGCCTGGTCGAGGTCGACGGCGAGATCGTCACCCGGCTCGGCACCAAGGTCGACCCCACCACCGCGGTGATCCGCGTCGACGGCAAGCGGCTGCCCCCCGTGTCCGAGCAGGTCTACCTGGTGCTGAACAAGCCCCGCGGCGTCGTCTCGACGATGTCCGACCCGGAGGGGCGCCGTACTCTCTCCGACGTGGTGGCCGACCGGCCCGAGCGCCTCTTCCACGTCGGTCGTCTCGACACGGACACCTCCGGGCTGCTGCTGATGACCAACGACGGTGAGTTCGCCCAGCGGATGGCGCACCCGTCGTACGAGGTGGACAAGACGTACGTCGCCGAGGTCGACGGCGAGGTCACGAAGGCGACCGTCGCGACCCTCCTCGAGGGCGTGACGCTCGACGACGGCGACGTGACGGTCACCGGGGCGCGGATCATCAGCGTCTCCGGACGCGGTCGTGGCGCGAAGTCGATCGTCGAGCTGGTCATCCGCGAGGGCCGCAACCGGATCGTCCGACGGCTGCTCGAGCACCTCGGACACCCGGTCCGCCGCCTCACCCGCACCGCCATCGGCCCCGTGCAGCTCGCGGGCCTCGACTCCGGTGCCCTGCGCGACCTCACCCTCGGCGAGCTCGGCGAGCTCCTGGACGCCGCCAAACTCTGATGAGCGTGAGGGTGCCTCCGGGTTGAACGAACGTGTGTTCAACGCGCGAGCAGCCCGGGTGGCCTCGTGTCACTCTCGCTAGCCTTGCCCAGTCCGACGACGGTGACCAGGAGGAGCAGACGTGGCAGTGCGAGCGGTCCGGGGGGCAACCCAGCTCGAGGACGACGTGCGCGACCACCTGCTCGAGCGGGTCGCGGAGATGGTCATCGACGTGATGGAGTCCAACGGCCTCGAGGTCGACGACTTCATCTCGGTGATCTTCACTGCCACGTCCGACCTGGTCTCGGAGTTCCCGGCGTACGCCGCCCGCCGCCTGGGGTTCGGCGACGTCCCGCTGATCTGTGCCCGGGAGCTCGAGATCGAGGGCTCGATGCCGCGCGTGGTGCGGATGCTCGCGCACGTCGAGACCGACCTGCCCAGGACCGACATCACCCACGTCTACCTGCACGGCGCCGCGGCCCTGCGCAGCGACCTGACCCGTGTGCGGTCCGTCCCGGACGACGCACCCGCCGATGACCCTGCCGATGACCCTGCCGATGACCCTGCCGATGACTGAGCGGCTCACCGGCCCGGTCCAGGTGGTGGGCGCGGGACTGCTCGGCACCTCGATCGCACTCGCCTGCCGCCGGGCGGGGATCGACGTCCTGCTCACGGACACATCGGTCGAGAATCTCCGCACCGCCTCCGGCCTCGGAGCCGGTCGTCCGCGTGCGGAGGGCGACGTACCCCAGCTGGTCGTGGTCGCGGTGCCCCCCGACCACCTCGGCGCCGAGATCGCGCGTGCCCTGGCCGCCTCGGACGCCGTCGTGACCGATGTCGGCAGCATCAAGAGCGAGCCGCTGCGGGCCGTGGCCGCGGAGCCCGGCCTCGCCCGCTACGTCGGTGGGCACCCGATGGCGGGCTCCGAGCGCTCCGGCCCGCTCGCCGCGAGTGCGGCCCTCTTCGACGGCCGGCCCTGGGCCGTCACCCCGCACCCCACGTCCTCGGAGGAGGCCGTGGGGCTGGTCGACGAGCTGGCCAGGCTCTGCGGGGCGGTCCCGGTGCTGCTCACGCCGGAGGAGCACGACAAGGCGGTGGCGCGTACGTCGCACCTCCCGCACCTGCTCGCCGTGCTGGTGGCGGGCCGGCTCGCGGACGCGCCTCCGGAGCACCTCGCGCTGTCCGGCCAGGGCGTCCGCGACGTCACCCGGGTGGCCGGGGGAGACCCGGCCCTGTGGGAGCAGATCGTCACCGGCAACTCTGAGGCCGTCCTGGGCCTGCTCGACGAGGTCCGCGGGCAGCTCGACGTCCTGATCGCGGCGGTCTCCAGCGGCGCCCGCGACGACCTGGGCGCGCTGCTCGCTCGTGGTGTGGCGGGCACCCGGGCGATCCCGGGCAAGCACGGGGGGCCCACCCGGCCGACCCGTTCGGTCTTCGTGTCCGTGCCCGACAACCCCGGTGAGCTGGCCCGGCTGTTCGCCGACGCCGGCGCGAGCGGGATCAACATCGAGGACGTCCACATCGACCACGACCCGGGCCGCCCCGTCGGCCTCGTCGAGCTGCTCGTCGAGGAGGCCGGTGCCGAGCACCTGCTGGGCTCTCTGGAATCTCGTGGTTGGGTGACGCACCGGTAGGCTGCTGGCTGCAATCCACGCGTCCAGACGCGCACCCCAGCAGAGAGCAGGCCGGCACGTGCCCAGCAGCGCCCCCGCATCCGAGAGCCGCGACACGGCCCTCGTCGTGGCCATCGACGGGCCCTCAGGATCGGGCAAGTCCAGCACCTCGCGCGGCGTCGCCGCTCGCCTCGGCCTGCGCTACCTGGACACCGGCGCGATGTACCGCGCGATCACCTGGTGGATGCTGCGCCAGGGCGTCGACGTCCACGACCCCCACGCGGTCGCCGCCCGCGCCGCGGAGCCCCGGATCGTCTCCGGCACCGACCCGCTCGCCCCGACCATCACCGTCGACGGGGTCGACGTCGCCGAGGCGATCCGCCGCGAGGACGTGACCGGCTCGGTCTCCCAGGTGAGCGCCGTCCCCGAGGTGCGCGCCCGGCTCCTGGCACTCCAGCGCGACGTGATCGCCGCCGACGGCGGCATCGTCGTCGAGGGCCGCGACATCGGGTCCGTGGTCGCCCCCGAGGCCCCGGTCAAGATCTACCTGACCGCGGACGCCGCCGCCCGCGCCGTACGCCGGGCCGCCGAGGAGGGCGGGTCGGACGTCTCGGCGACCGAGGCCTCGCTGCTCGCACGCGACCGGATCGACTCCGGGCGCACGGTCTCCCCGCTGGTGCGGGCCGACGGTGCGGTCCACATCGACACGACCCCGCACACCCTCGACGAGGTGATCGGCCTGGTGGTGGCGCTCGTGGAGGCGGTGGAGGCCAGCGCGTGACCGCGTCCCGTCATCGCGAGCTGCCGCACAGCGACGGAGTCCGGCACCCCGCGCGCATCCTGCTCCACCCGCTCCGTCCGCTGACCCGGGCTCTCATCCGGCGCCGGTTCGGCGTCCGCCTGCACGGCACCCGCCACGTGCCTCCTCGCGGCGGTGTGATCTTCGCCTCCAATCACGTGGGCATCGTCGACGGTCCGGTCCTCGCCGTCTTCGCGCCACGACCGGTGCACGCGCTGACCAAGCGCGAGATGTTCCACGGCCTGCTCGGCCCGTTCCTGCGGGCGTCCGGGCAGATCCCGCTGGACCGCTTCCACGCCGACCCGCGGGCGGTGAAGACCTGTCTGCGGGTGCTCCGCGACGGCGGCACGGTCGCCATCTTCCCCGAGGGACGCCGCGGGGGCGGCGACCTCGAGCGCTTCCACCGCGGTGCCGCCTACTTCGCCCTCGTCACCGGCGCACCAGTCGTCCCCGTCGTGTTCCTGGGCAGCCGCGAGCCCGGGGGTCACACCGACTCGCTGCCGCCCCGCGGGGGAGTCGTCGACGTCGTCTTCGGCCCGCCCCACACCCTCGAGCCCGTCCCGTGGCCGCGCACCCAGGAACAAGTGGAGCGGTCCTCGATGTTGCTCAGAGAGCGAATGCTGGTCCACTTGGACCAGGCGCGCGCGTCGACCGGCCGACACCTGCCCGGTCCGCTGCCCGCCCACGACGTCGAACCAGACCCCGCCACCGGGGTCACCGAGCAAGGAGCATCATGAGCGAGGGGTACCCCGAGCCCAACGAGAACACCGGCGAGACCGGCGACGGCACCATCGACGGGGCCGTCGACGGGGCCGTCGACGGGGCCATCCACGGGGCCATCGACGGGGAGGCCCAGGGCCCCGTCCCGGTGCTGGCCGTCGTCGGTCGCCCGAACGTGGGCAAGTCGACCCTGGTCAACCGGATCATCGGTCGCCGTGAGGCCGTGGTCGAGGACGTGCCCGGCGTCACCCGCGACCGCGTGTCGTACGACGCCAACTGGAACGGCCGCGCCTTCACGGTCGTCGACACCGGTGGCTGGAACCCCGATGCCCGCGGCCTCGCCGAGCGGATCGCCGCCCAGGCCGAGATCGCGATCGGCCTCGCCGACGCCGTGCTCTTCGTCGTGGACGCGACCGTCGGCATCACCGACACCGACGCGGCCGTCGTCAAGATCCTGCGCCAGTCGAAGAAGCCGGTCATCCTGGCGGCCAACAAGGTCGACGACCAGCGCACCGAGGCCGAGGCGTACGGCCTGTGGAACCTCGGCCTGGGCGAGCCCTTCTGCGTCTCCGCGCTGCACGGCCGCGGCTCGGGCGACATGCTCGACGCCATCCTGGACGCGCTGCCCGAGCCGCCCCCCGAGATCATCGGCAAGGTCGGCGGCCCGCGCCGGATCGCGATCGTCGGCAAGCCCAACGTCGGCAAGTCCTCGCTGCTCAACCAGCTCGCCCAGGAGGACCGGGTGGTCGTCGACAACGTCGCCGGCACCACGGTTGACCCGGTCGACGAGCTGGTCGAGCTCGGTGGGCGCACCTGGCGCTTCATCGACACCGCCGGCATCCGCAAGAGGGTCAAGGAGGCGTCGGGTCACGAGTACTACGCCTCGCTGCGCACCAGCACCGCGATCGACCGGGCGGAGGTGGCCGTCCTGGTCATCGACGGCGGCGAGTCGATCTCCGAGCAGGACCTGCGGATCATCCAGACGATCCGCG
>JAOPYB010000075.1 GCA_025964835.1 Nocardioides sp.
GCGACCGACCGGGTCAACACCCCGGCCGCCGGGGTCAACGACCGCGACGCCGAGGTCGACGTCCTCGGCGCGGTCATCGTGTCGAAGCAGGACGACTCCGGCACCTTCATCGCCTCGCTCTCCAACAACCTGCAGGACCAGGAGTCGACCTTCGACTCCCTCGCGGGCGCCGAGGGCAACACGATCCAGATCGGCGACTTCTCCCCGATCACGATCCCCCCGGGCGGGCTGGTCAACCTCGCCGTCGACGGCGGCGTGCCGGTCTCCGGCTCGTTCAAGGCCGGTGAGTTCGTCCCGGTCACGCTCAGCTTCGGCAACGGCGAGCAGGTGGTCATGAAGGTCCCGGTGGTCCTCGACGACGGCACCTACGCCGGCCTCGACACGTCCACGCCGCCCGCCAGCCCCACGGAGTCCCCCTCCGACTCCCCGTCTGCCTCTCCCACGGAGTGACGATGACGCACACGCTCATCCTGCTCCGCCACGGCGAGAGCGAGTGGAACGCCAAGAACCTCTCCACCGGATGGGTCGACGTCCCCCTGACCGACAAGGGCCGGGCCGAGGCCCAGCAGGCGGGCGTGCTGATGCGGGACGCCGGGCTGCTGCCCGACGTCGCGCACACGTCGCTGCAGCGGCGCGCCATCAACTCCGCCTGCATCGCCCTCGACGCCGCCGACCGGCACTGGATCCCCGTGAGGCGCTCGTGGCGGCTGAACGAGCGGCACTACGGCGCCCTCCAGGGCCAGAACAAGAAGGAGACCCGCGACACCTACGGCGAGGAGCAGTTCATGCTCTGGCGCCGCAGCTTCGACGTGCCCCCTCCCCCGCTGGACGACGACAGCGAGTTCTCCCAGGCGCACCTGCCCCAGTACGCCCACCTCGGCGACGACCTGCCCCGCACCGAGTGCCTCAAGGACGTCATCGAGCGGATGCTCCCCTACTGGGAGTCCGACATCGCACCGGACCTCCGGGCCGGCCAGACCGTGCTGGTGGCCGCCCACGGCAACAGCCTCCGGGCGCTCGTGAAGCACCTCGACAACATAAGCGACGAGGACATCACCGGCCTCAACATCCCCACGGGGATGCCGCTGGTCTACGAGCTCGACGACGACCTGGTGCCGACCGTGGCCGGCGGTGAGTACCTCGACCCCGAGGCCGCCGCGGCGGCCGCCGAGGCCGTGGCCCAGCAAGGCCACTGACCGCGGCTCAGGCCCCGACGGCCCGCGGGTTCTGCCCGGTGACGACGAACACGACCCGGTTGGCGACCGAGACGGCGTGGTCGGCGATCCGCTCGTAGTAGCGGCCCAGCAGGGCGATGTCGACCGCCGCCTCGACGCCGTGCTTCCAGTCGTCGGAGAGCAGCTCGACGAACGACGTACGACGCAGCTGGTCCATCTCCTCGTCGTCACGGCCGAGGGCGATCGCGGCCTCGACGTCGCGGCCGGTGATGATCTGGCTGACCCGGCTGACCATGTCCTCGGCGACGGCGCCCATCCGGGCCACGGTCGGCCGGATCTCCTCCGGGACGGCGACGTGCGGGACCCGGAGCCGGGCGATCTTCGCGACGTGGACCGACAGGTCCCCCATCCGCTCCAGCTCGCTCACCATGCGCAGCGCCGCCACGACGGTGCGCAGGTCGCCGGCGACGGGCTGCTGGAGGGACAGCAGCGCGAACGCCTTGTCCTCCACCCGCTCGCGGGCGCGGTCGATCTCGACGTCCGCGCTGATCACCTGCTCGGCGACCTCGGCGTCGCCGGTGAGCAACGCCTCGGTGGCGAGTCGGACGGCAGCCTCGACGCTGCGGCAGATGCCGGCCAGGTCGTCGAAGACGGAATCGAGCTGTTCATGGAAGGCCTCACGCATGACGGGGAGCCTAGGAGGGCCGGATGACCGGGCGGGGTTGCGTGGTGAACGCGGGGTGAACACTCGGAAGCCGGTGCCCGCACGGCGAATTCCCGGTGAATCGGGCCCTACTCTTGCAAGCGTGGACCCGACGACGCAGGCCTTCCTCGCCGCGCTCATCGGGGCCGTCGTCGCCGGCGGCGCCGTGCTCGCGTGGGCCGTCAGCGACCGGCAGCAGCACAGCCTCCCGGCCGTCGAGGAGCCGGTCGTGCCCGCGGGCGTGGCCACCGTCCTCTCGGTGCTGCGCAGCAGTGCCGTCGTGGTCGACGACGGCGACGTCGTGCTCAAGGCCTCCGCGCCGGCGTACGCCATGGGCCTGGTGAAGGGCACCTCCCTGCTCTCCGACGACCTCGCGGACCTGGTGCACCAGGTGCGCCGCGACGGCCAGATCCGCGAGACCGAGATCGAGATGTCACGTCCCGGGAGGCCCGCCCGCCACGTCACCGCCCGCGTCGCGCCGCTCGGCTCGCGGCTGGTGCTGGCGCTGGTCGAGGACCGCACCCGCGAGCGCCGCGTGGAGACCGTACGTCGCGACTTCGTGGCCAATGTCAGCCACGAGCTCAAGACCCCCGTCGGCGCGATCCGGCTGCTGTCCGAGGCGGTGAGCGACGCGGCGTACGACCCCGAGGCGGTCAAGCGCTTCGCCGGGCGGATGCTCACCGAGAGCGACCGGCTCTCGCGGCTCGTGCAGCAGGTCATCGAGCTCTCCCGGCTCCAGGGCGACGACCCGCTCGAGTCGCCGATGGTGGTGCACCTCGACCAGGTGCTCGCGACCGCGGTCGACACCAGCGCGATCGACGCCGACTCCAAGCGGATCTCGATCGTCACCGGCGGCGTCGGCGGCCTCGAGGTCTTCGGCAACGAGGAGCAGGTCACCGCGGCGGTCGCGAACCTCGTCGCCAACGCGGTGTCCTACTCCGAGGCCGACTCGACCGTGCTCGTCACCACCAAGGCCGACGACGACCGGGTCGAGGTCTCGGTGGTCGACCAGGGCATCGGCATCCCCGCCATGGAGATCGAGCGGATCTTCGAACGCTTCTACCGGGTCGACCCGGCCCGCCACCGTTCCACCGGCGGCACCGGGCTCGGCCTGTCCATCGTCAAGCACGTCGCGGCCACGCACGGTGGAGAAGTCCGGGTGTGGTCTGTCGAGGGCCAGGGGTCTACGTTCACCCTGACCCTTCCTCGAAGGAAGCAGGAGGCAGCCCGGTGACCCGTGTACTCGTCGTCGAGGACGAAGAGAGCTACAGCGACGCCCTCGCGTACATGCTGCGCAAGGAGGGCTTCGAGGTCGCCATCGCCGCCGACGGGCACGCCGCGCTGGCCGAGTTCGACCGCAACGGCGCCGACATCGTGCTGCTCGACCTGATGCTCCCCGGCATCCCCGGCACCGAGGTGTGCCGCACGATCCGGCAGACGTCCAACGTCCCCGTGATCATGGTGAGCGCCAAGGACGACGAGGTCGACAAGGTCGTGGGCCTCGAGCTCGGTGCCGACGACTACGTCACCAAGCCCTACTCCCCGCGCGAGCTGGTGGCGCGCATCCGCGCCGTGCTGCGTCGTGGCCTCGAGCCCGACCTGGCCCCCGCGACCCTCGAGTCCGGGCCCGTCCGGATGGATGTCGAGCGGCACGTGGTGACCGTCTCCGGGCAGGAGCAGCGGCTGCCGCTCAAGGAGTTCGAGCTGCTCGAGATGTTCCTGCGCAACCCCGGCCGCGTGCTCACCCGCGGCCAGCTGATCGACCGGGTCTGGGGCTCCGACTACGTCGGCGACACCAAGACCCTCGACGTTCACGTGAAGCGGCTGCGCGCCAAGCTCGAGCCCGACCCGGGCGAGCCGAAGTACCTCGTCACCGTGCGCGGGCTGGGCTACAAGCTCGACCTGTAG
>JAOPYB010000113.1 GCA_025964835.1 Nocardioides sp.
CACCCGTGCACCGGATCGAGCAGAAGCACCACCACGCGGTCGTGCACACCGGGCGCGGCACGGTCGTCGCGAAGCGGGTCATCGTGGCCGCTCCCCCGCCGCTGGTCCTCGACATCGACTGGTTCCCGCGGCTGCCGATTCGCCGGCGCCAGCTGCTCAGCCACCTCGACATGGGCCAGCTGATGAAGTGCGACGCCATCTACAAGACACCGTTCTGGCGCACGGCGGGCCTCAACGGCTTCGGCCTCAACGACTCCGGCGCCTGCCGTGCCGTCTTCGACAACACACCCCCCGACGGCTTGCCCGGGGTGCTGCTCGCGTTCGTCGGCGGCGACACCTGGCGCACCTACGGCGTGCTGTCCAAGGCCAAGCGTCGCCAGGCGGTGCTCGAGGGCTTCGCCGCGCTGTTCGGCGACGAGGCGCTGCACCCGATCGACTACGTCGAGCACGACTGGACCAAGGAGCGGTGGACCACCGGCGGCCCGGTGGCGAACTACGCGCCGGGCACGATGATCCAGTTCGGCTCGGCCATCCGGGCCCCGTTCGGCCGCGTCCACTGGGCCGGCACCGAGACGTCGACGTACTGGACGGGCTACATGGACGGCGCGGTCCGCTCCGGGCAGCGCGCCGCCGTCGAGGTGCTGGACACGCTGTGACCGGCCTGCGGAGGCTGCTCGCCCTGGCCGCTCTGGTCACGCTCGTCCTGCCCCCGGCGCCGGCCTCGGCCGCCCCCCGGGAGAAGTGGGACACCCGGGTCTTCGCGCACGTCGCCTCGCCCGGCTACCCGGCGTACGCCTTCGTGCACCGCAACGGCCGGGTCTACGCGGGCACCTACACGAACCCGACCGGCGACACCCAGCGCTCGCGGGTCTTCGAGTGGTCGGCCGGCGGTGCCCTGCTGCGGTCCTGGACGGTGCCGCACCAGAAGCTCTCCGAGGACCACGGCGTGCAGGTCGCGAACGCCGACGCGCACGGACGGCTGATCCTGCTCGAGAAGTCGACGGCGTCGATCCGCACGCTCGACCTGCGGAGCGGGAGGTTCCGCCGCTGGGCGACGTTGCCCGACCTGCCGACCTGTACGACGGGCACGACCGGGCCGGACTGCTCGCCGAACGCCCTCGACTATCCCGCGATCCCCAACTACGCCACCTGGGGGCCCGGCGGTGCGCTCTACGTCAGCGACTACGGGCAGGCCGTGATCTGGAAGATCCCGCGCGGGTCGGTGAAGCCGCAGGTGTGGTTCGCGTCGGCCGCGCTCGACGGGTCGGAGTTCGGCACGGCCGGGCTCGCCTACCGGCCCGGGAAGCGCCACGACCTGCTGATCACCCAGCAGTCGACCGCCACCGACGGCTCCGTCCCGACCGACGGCAAGCTCTACTCGCTGGCGATCCGCAGGAACGGCGGACCCGGCAAGCTCGTGACGCTCTGGAGCTCGAGCCCCGGCGACCTGCCCGACGGCTTCGGCATCGCCAGGTCCGGCCACCTCTACGTCTCGAACGCCGGCCTCTCCAACCAGCTCGTCGAGCTCACCGGCGACGGCGAGGAGCTCGGCCGGTTCCCCGACGTCTCCGCCAACGGCGACAACGGCTCGGCGATCCCGTTCGACACCCCCTCGTCGGCCACCTTCCTCGGCACCCGGGTGCTCGTCGCCAACCAGTCCTTCTTCGGCGACACCACCCACCACGCGATCCTCGACGTGGCGGTCGGCGAGCGCGGGCGGGCGCCGTACCTGCCCCGCTCGGCGTACTGGCGCTGACGGGACGCACGGGGCGATAACGTCGCGCCCATGAGCGGACTCGCCAGCCTGGTGGAGCGTGGGCTGATGGCGCCGGACTGGGCGGCGGCGCTGGGCCCGGTCGAGGAGCGGATCACCCTGATGGGGCAGTTCCTGCGCGCGGAGCTTGCCGCGGGCCGGTCCTACCTGCCGCAGGGCGAGCAGGTGCTGCGGGCCTTCCAGCGACCGCTCGCGGACGTGCGGGTGCTGGTCGTCGGCCAGGACCCCTACCCGACACCCGGGCACCCGATCGGCCTCAGCTTCGCGGTCGACGCGCACGTGCGGCCGGTGCCGCGCAGCCTCGCGAACATCTACCAGGAGCTCCGCACCGACGTCGGGATCGAGCCGCCCGCGCACGGTGACCTGACGGCGTGGGCCGACCAGGGCGTGATGCTGCTCAACCGGGTCCTCACGGTGCGGCCCGGCGAGGCCGCGTCGCACCGCGGGCGCGGCTGGGAGGAGGTCACGGAGTGCGCCATCCACGCGCTCGCGCACCGGGGCGGCCCGCTCGCGGCGATCCTGTGGGGCCGCGACGCCCAGGGCCTGAAGCCGATGCTCGGCCCGATCCCCTGGGTCGAGTCGGCGCACCCCTCGCCGCTGTCGGCCAGCCGGGGCTTCTTCGGCTCCCGCCCCTTCAGCCGGGTCAACCGGCTGCTCGCGGACCAGGGCGGCGAAAACGTGGACTGGAGGCTGCCGATGGAATAAAGTTGAAGATCGAACTATTGAGGTGAACATGAACGATCGCATGCCCGCCCTCTACATCGGCCACGGCGCCCCGCCCCTGCTCGACGACCCGGTCTGGTCGGCGGAGCTCGCGGCCTGGGCCCGGGACCTGCCCCGCCCCAAGGCGATCCTGATCGTCAGCGCCCACTGGGAGTCGGCTCCCGTCAGCCTCAGCGCCAACGGCGCCCCGCTGGTCTACGACTTCGGCGGCTTCGACGCGCGCTACTACAAGATGACCTACGCGACCCCGGACGCCACCGCGCTGGCGCAGCGGATCGCCGCGATGATGCCGGACAACGAGCCGGTCCACCAGCACGCCAGCCGGGGTCTCGACCACGGCGCCTGGGTGCCGCTCAAGATCATGTACCCCGACGCGGACATCCCGGTCCTGCAGATGTCGCTGCCCACCCACGACCCGGTGAAGCTGCTGGCGCTCGGCGAGCGGCTCCGTCCGCTGCGCGACGAGGGCGTCCTGGTCATCGGCTCCGGCTTCCTGACCCACGGACTGCCGTTCCTCACCGAGTTCCGCATCGACGCCGCCGCACCGGGCTGGTCGAAGGACTTCGACGCCTGGGCCGGCGACGCGCTCGCCCGCGGTGACGTGGACGCGCTCGCGAACTACCGGGCCCTCGCGCCCGGCATGCCCTACGCCCACCCCACCGTCGAGCACTACACCCCGCTCTTCGTCACCCTCGGTGCCGCCACGACCCCCGACGAGCCCGGCCTTCAGGTCATCGACGGTTTCTGGATGGGCCTGTCCAAGCGCAGCCTTCAGGTCGCCTGACCCTCGCGGTTTGGTCCCCAACCGCAGCTTTCCGGGCCGGAAACGTGCGGTTGGGGACCAAACCACGACCACACCAGCCTCAACCCGGCAGCTGGAAGTCCCACACGATGCAGGTCGGCTTGTCCCGGAAGTTGGCCTTGGTGGCGGCCGGCGCCCTGGGGTGCAGCCGGTAGATGTCCACCGGCTCCTCGCGTGCGGTCCAGCGCTCGACCGGCTCGTCGTCGATCAGCTCGGTGCCCGACTCGTCGACCATGTCGCCGTGGCCGGTGTACTCCGTGCACCCGCGCAGCTGGAGCCCCAGCGGCAGCGCGGCCTCGAGGTAGGCGCTCGTCGGGTGCACCCAGGCACGCATGAAGCCCGGGTCGCCGTTGCGATCCTCGAAGACCATCGGATAGAGCCGCGCACCCGCGAGCAGCCCGCGCGAGTCCGAGAGCACCAGGTGACCACCCGGACGGAGCACGCGCACCATCTCGGCGAACACCGGTCCGAGGTCCCGGGCGTGCGTCAGCGCCAGGCCGCTCACCACGAGGTCGACGCTGTCATCGGGGAGCGGCAGGGCCAGCCAGTCGGCCTGGTGCAGCTCGACGTCGGGCAGCTTCTCGCGCGCCACCGCGATCATCCCGGCGCTCGTGTCCACTCCCACCACGCGGTGCCCGAGCTCGACCAGGTGCCCCGCGTGCCGGCCCGTCCCGCAGGCCACGTCGAGGGCGTCACCCACCGGGAGTGATTCCAGGATCGGCCAGACGAGGTCCTGCTCGCGCTCGA
>JAOPYB010000116.1 GCA_025964835.1 Nocardioides sp.
AGAAGGTGCCGGCCCTGCGGCTCGTCGTACCGCCCGACTCCACGCTCGTCGCGCTCGCGACCGACGGGTCCTGCGACGCCTTCACGGTGTGCGACGAGATGACCGCACGCGGCTGGTACGTCCAGCCGCAGATGTCGTTCGCCGGCCAGCCGCCGACGATCCACCTGTCGGTGAGCGCCGCGACCCTCACGGTCGTCGACGAGTTCCTGGCGGCCCTCGCCGAGTCGGTCGCGACCGCGGTGGCGGCCGGTCCGGTCGCGGTCGACCCGGGCGTCGCGGCGTACATCGAGACCCTCGACCCCGCGAGCCTCTCGGACGCCGACTTCGAGGGGCTGCTGGCGGCCTCCGGGCTGGTCGGCGAGTCCGCGGACGGCGAGCTCGCACTGCCGGCCCGGATGGCCGAGGTGAACGCGATGCTCGACCTGGCGTCGCCACCGATGCGCGAGGCGCTGCTCGTCGCGTTCCTCGACCGGCTGACCCGCCCCACCCGCTGACGGAAATGGCCGGATCCGGGCCCGGACGGCGCCGGCGGCCCCTAGTCTGTGAGCCTCGGACATGAGGCTGTGCGAGACGGGGATCCAGCGTGGGAGGACGCATGACCGACGCCCTGGCGCGCCTGCGCGAGCTGCAGGCAGGCGACCTGGCCATCCACGGCGGGCGCTCGCTCGCCTACGTCTACGACTCCGGGCGCGCCGACGTCGACGCCGTCGCCGCCGAGGCGGTCTCGATGTACGCCGGCGCGAACGGCCTCGACCCGTCGGCCTTCCCCAGCATGCTCGCGATGGAGAACGAGCTGGTCGGTTTCGCCTGCGACCTGGTCGATGCCCCGGACACCGCCGCCGGCACCGTCACGACCGGCGGCACCGAGTCGATCATGCTGGCCGTCCAGGCGGCCCGGGACGCCCGGCCCGACATCGAGCGGCCGAACATCGTGCTGCCCGAGACCGCGCACCCGTCGTTCCAGAAGGCCGCCCAGTACTTCGGGATCGACCAGGTGAGCGTCCGCGTCGACGGCCACTACCGGGCCCAGGTCGGGGCGATGGCCGAGGCGATGGACGCCGACACCGTGCTCGCGGTCGCGTCGGCCCCGTCGTACGCCCACGGTGTCATCGACCCGATCGCCTGGATCGCCGCGGCCTGCGCCGCGAAGGACGTGCCCCTGCACGTCGACGCCTGCATCGGCGGCTGGATCCTGGCGTACGCCGACCGCATCGGGCGGGTCAAGCCGGCCTGGACGTTCGCGGTGCCGGGCGTCTCCTCGATCTCGGTCGACCTGCACAAGTACGGCTACACGCCCAAGGGCGCCTCGATCCTGCTGCACCGGACGGCGGCGGGGCGGCGGCCGACGTACTTCTCCTCGGCCGACTGGCCGGGCTACACGATGGTCAACACGACGATGGCCTCCACCCGGCCGGGGGGCCCGCTCGCGGGTGCCTGGGCGACCGTGCAGGCGATCGGCGAGGGGGGCTACGTCGAGCTGGCCCGCGACTGCCTCGACGCGGTCGACCTGCTGCTCGCGGGCATCGACCGGATCGACGGCCTCGAGCTCGTGGTCCGCCCCGACTCCACGCTGGTCGCGGTGCGCACCGACGGCTCCTGCGACGTGTTCACGATCGCCGACGAGATGGTCGAGCGCGGCTGGTACGTCGGCCCGCAGATGTCCTGGCGCGGTGAGCCGCCGACGCTGCACCTCTCGGTCAGCGCGGCCACGCTCGGGCACGTCGACGAGTGCCTCGCGGCGTTGCGCGACTCCGTCGCGGCCGCCCGGGCCACCGGGCCGGTGCGCGTGGACCGCAGCATCGTCGCCGTGCTCGACACGCTCTCCCCGGACCGGCTGACCGACGACGAGTTCGATGCGCTGCTGGTGGCCGCCGGCCTCGCGGGGGGTGCGGGCGTGCTCACGCTGCCGAAGCGGATGGCACCGGTCAACGTGCTGTTCAACGTCGCCTCGCCGCGGCTGCGGGAGGCGCTGCTGGAGACGTACGTCGACCGGCTCTACCGCCCGGTGCGGGCCCGGCTCAGCGGCGCGGTGACGACGTGAACGCGACCACGGAGTCCAGGTCGTAGGACCCGTGGTCGGTGCCGAGCCCCTGGGCCACCTGGGCGGCGGCGGCACAGCCGAGCTCGGCCGCACCGCGCAGGTCGCGCCCGAGGGAGAGCCCGCGCAGGAAGCCGGCCGAGAAGGCGTCGCCGCAGCCCGTCGTGTCGACGACCTCGATGTCGTGGGCCGGCACCTCGATCGTCTCGTCCGCCGTGACCACGAGCGCGCCCTTCGCGCCCTGGGTGACCGCGACGCAGCCCGCGCCGGCCGCCACGAGGGCCCGGGCGCCCTCCTCGAGCGAGGCGGCACCGGTGAAGCCCAGCACCTGCTCGTCGTTGGGCAGCAGGTAGTCGGTGTCCGGGAGGGCGGCGGCGATCCACGCCAGCATGGCCGGGTCCCCCGGGGCGAGGATGTCGAGCGAGGTCGTGGCACCGATCGAGCGGGCGTGGGCGAGCAGCCGGCCGGCCGCCTCGCCGCCGAGGAACTCGGGACCGCCGAGGTGCAGGTGGGTGATCCCCTCGAGGGCGGGGAACGGCAGGTCGTCGAGCGTGAAGGCGCCGTTCGCGCCGATGCAGTGCCAGGCGGGGCGGTCGCCGTCGGGCCGGACCGGGATCACCGACGACGAGGTCTGCTGGTCGGACTTGCGGACCAGGCCGGTGACGTCGATCCCCTCGCGCGCCAGCATCGCCAGCAGGCTGTCGCCGATCGGGTCCTGGCCGAGCGCGCCGAAGGCGAGCACCTCGGCGCCGAGTCGGCTCAGGACCACGGCGGTGCCGCCGGCGGTGCCGGCCGGGGAGAAGCGGATCGTCTCGACCAGCTGGCCCTGCGAGCCCTCGGGGATCGACTCGATGCCGATCACGTGGGTGTCGAGGACGTGCACGCCGACGGTGGCGATCCTCATCGTGCTCTCGATGGTCATGGGTTCTCCTGGGTGGTTCCGTAGCTGCGGCGGACCGCCGCCTCGATGACGGCGGCCTGCTGGTCGCCGGTGAGCTCGCGTGGGGTGCCGAGGGCGCTGGCGCGGTGGTGCAGCTGGGCGAGCCACTCCAGGAGCAGCGCGTTCTCGACGGCCAGGTCGAGGGTGCCGCCGACGGCGACCGAGCCGTGGTTGGCCATCAGCGCCGCCTGCCGGTCGGCCAGGGCGTCGCGCACGTGGGCGGCGAGCTCGGGGGTCCCGAAGGTGGCGTAC
>JAOPYB010000131.1 GCA_025964835.1 Nocardioides sp.
CGCCGACCACGCCGATCTCGACCTCGAGGATGATGTGCGCGGCCGCGCACTTCGCGAGCAGCTCGCGGGCGATCTCGAGGTTCTCCTCGAGCGGCACGGCCGAGCCGTCCCACATGTGCGACTGGAACAACGGCGCCTCGCCGCGCGCGACCCGCTCGACGGAGATGTCGATCAGGGGACGAACGAAGCCGTCGAGCTTGTCCTGGGGGCAGTGGTCGGTGTGCAGCGCGATGTTGACGGGGTAGCCCTTGGCCACCTCGGCGGCGTACGCCGCGAACGCGACCGAGCCGGTCACCATGTTCTTGACCGAGGGACCCGAGAGGTAGTCCGCGCCTCCGGTCGACACCTGGACGATGCCGTCGGAGCCCGCGTCGGCGAAGCCCTTGAGGGCGGCGTTGAGGGTCTGCGAGGACGACACGTTGATGGCCGGGAACGCGAACGCGCTCTTCTTGGCCTCGTCGAGCATCTGGGCGTAGATCTCGGGGGTGGCGATGGGCATCTGGGACTCCTCGGACGGACTTCCTACGGCGCGATCAACCCTAGTCGCTACCGGTGGGTCGCAGGAGGGGGCCGCGGCGTCGTCCACGAGGCGGTCACGGGTCGTAGCCTCAGACCATGTGTCGCCCCAGCCGCCCGCCGGACCGCTCGACCCGATGACCGGCCCAAGCCTGGCCGGCCGTTACATCGCCCTGGTCGGTCCCGCCGACGAGGCGCGTGCCGTCGACCTGGTCCGGGCGTCGGAGGTGGCCAAGGGGGTCGCCGGGCTCGGCGCGGTGGTGCTCACCGGTGGCCACCACGGCGTCATGCGGGCGGGCGCGCGAGGTGCCGCGGAGGGCGGTGGGGTCTCCATCGGGCTGCTGCCCGGGCTCGACCGCGCGGACGGGGCGCCGGAGCACACCTACCTGCTGCCGACGGGTCTCGGCGAGCTCCGCAACGGGCTGCTCGTCCGGGCCGCCGACGCGGTCGTCGCGGTCGGGTGCAGCTGGGGCACCCTCAGCGAGATCGCCCTGGCCCGACGGAGCGGGGTTCCCCTCGTCCTGCTCGACCCCTGGGACCTGCCGTCCGACGTCGGGGTCGTGGTCGATACCGCCGAGGCCGCGGTGCGGGCCCTCGTCGCGCTGCTCCCCCGCGCCTGACAACCGGGTGCCCCCCGAAGTCGTTTCAGAGGTGTGGGACTGGCGACTGAGGAGACGGCGTGAAGAGTGCGGACCGGGACGCGGCGTACGTCGAGTTCGTGGTGTCCAGGCAGACCCGCCTGCGGCGGGCGGCGTACGCCATGTGCGGCGACTGGTACCGCGCCGACGACCTGTTGCAGACGGCGCTCACCAAGCTGTACGTCGCGTGGCCCCGGCTGGAGCGCGAGGGCGGCGAGGACGCGTACGTCCGCAAGATCCTGCTCTCCAGCCACCTCGACCACGTCAAGCGCGCCTCGTCGCGGCGCGAGGTCGTCAGCGAGGTGGTGGACAGCCCGCACGCGTCACTCACCGGCGCTGCCGACGACCGCGACGAGCTGATCGCCGCCCTGCAGCGGCTGCCGGAGATGCAGCGCAAGGTGGTCGTGCTGCGGCAGGTCCTCGACCTCTCCGTCGAACAGACGGCCGCCGAGCTCGGGATCGCCACCGGCACCGTCAAGAGCCATCACTCACGCGGCGTGGCGCGACTCCACGAGCTGCTGACCGAGACCCTGGCACAGGAGGAGCGACGATGATCGACCTCGAGGAGCGTTTCGAGCGAGCCTGGGCCGGCGAGCCGGCCCACGTGGACCTGGAGCTGCGGCTCGCCGGCGGACGCACCCGGCTGCGTCGCCGTCGCCTCGCCGTCGCGGGCGGGGCGCTCGCGGCCGCCGTCGCCCTCAGCGGCGGGGCTGCCGTGGCCATCGGTGTGGTCGCCGGCCACGACCCCGGCCACGGCCCCGGCCCGGCCGGCAGCCCCCGGGACGCCGGACTGCCGAGGCCCGTCGACCCGGACGAGCCCTCGGGGGCGCGGGGCGTCGAGGTGGCGCAGACGGTGCTCGACCTGAAGCGGATCGACCCGGTGACCAACGCGGCGTACACCGACGACGGCCGCGTGGTCGTGCGCCCAGGCTGGTTGGTGACCCAGAAGATCGACGACGTCTACGTGGCGCCGGGCAAGCAGGCCGCGATCGGTCTCGAGATCACCAACACCACGACGCTCGAGGCCGAGTGGTACTACCTGCAGTGGGGCGAGGACGGCAGCTCCTCGGTCAACCGCTCGTGGCCGCAGGCCAACCCGGGGATGACGTTGCGTGGGTGGATGCCGGGCGCTCCGGGCAGCCGCAGCCGGCCCTGATCACCCCCGCCAGACGTCGCCGCCGGACAGGTCGGCGTACTCCCGGACCCAGCTGTGCATCGCGATCGCCGCCGCCGCCGAGGCGTTGATCGAGCGGGTCGAGCCGAACTGCGCGATCGAGAACGTCGCGTCACACACCTTGCGCGCCGACTCGGAGAGCCCCGGGCCCTCCTGGCCGAAGAGGAAGCAGACCCGGCGCGGCACCGTCATGGTCTCCAGGTGCTGGGAGCCCGGGAGGTTGTCGATCCCGAGCAGGGCGGTGTCGTGCCGGTGGAGGTACGCCGCGAGGTCGGCGGCGGTCTCGTGGTGGCGCACGTGCTGGTAGCGGTCGGTGACCATGGCGCCCCGACGGTTCCAGCGCCGGTTGCCGACGATGTGCACCTCGGCGGCGAGGAACGCGTTGGCCGAGCGCACGATCGTGCCGATGTTGAAGTCGTGCTGCCAGTTCTCGATGGCCACGTGGAAGTCGTGACGGCGGGTGTCGAGGTCGGCCACGATCGCCGCCATCGACCAGTAGCGGTAGCGGTCCACGACGTTGCGCCGGTCGCCCTCGGCGAGCAGCGCGGCGTCGTACACCTCGCTGCCGGGCCCGGTCGGGAGCGGGCCCTGCCACGGGCCGACGCCGACCTCGGGAGGACCGTGCGGCATCGGGTCGTACGGCGCGTCTGGCTCCTGGTCGGGCACGACGTGCAGGCTACGGGGGCATTGTCAGGTGGCAGTCAGGCAACCCCGGTTACGCTTCTGTGGTGACCCTGCTTGCCGCCCTTGACCCGCTGTTGCTCGGCATCACCTGGATGGACCCCACCTGGTTGCTCGACCAGTTCGGCGGCGCCTTCATCTGGGTCAGCCTGGCCATCGTCTTCGTGGAGTGCGGGCTGCTCTTCCCGTTCCTGCCCGGCGACACGCTGCTGTTCGCGCTCGGTCTGTTCATCGCCGGCGAGAAGATCACCGTCCTGGGCATCGGGACCCCGATCGTGGAGCTGCTGGTCACCCTGGTGCTGCTGACCGCCGCGGCGTTCCTCGGCAACGTCGTCGGCTACGAGATCGGCCACAAGCTCGGGCCACCGCTGCGCGAGCGCGAGGGCCGGATCCTCAAGCGCAAGTACTTCGACAAGACCGAGGCGTTCTTCGACAGGCACGGCAACAAGGCGCTCGTCATCGGCCGGTTCGTGCCGTTCGTGCGCACCTACATCACCGTCGTCGCCGGCGTGACGCAGATGGACCGCCGCAAGTTCTTCACGTGGAGCGGGGTCGGCGCAGTTGCCTGGGTCGTCAGCATCCTGTTCATGGGCTACTTCCTCGGGCAGACCTTCCCGGCCCTCGGCGACAACATCGACTACGCCATGATCGCGATCCTCGCATTCACGGTCGTCCCGATCGCCTACGAGGCGTGGCGGCACCGTGGGCACGACGACGACGAGACCGCGGTCGAGGCCGGCTGAGGCTTCGACCCGCGTCCTCCGGCCTCAGGCCCGGGCGGCGTCCAGCTGCGCCTTGGTGAGGACCGGGCGCACCTCGAGCCCGACGTCGGCCAGGGGGTCCTCCCCGGCCGGGCTGCGGTCGATCGCGCAGACGACGAGCTCGACGACCGCCCCGGCCTCCCGCAGCGCCCGCGTCGCGTCGCGGACGGCGCCACCGGTCGTGATGACGTCCTCGATGAGCGTCACCCGGCGGCCGGCCACGTCGGGCCCCTCCGCCAGCTTGCAGGTGCCGTAGTCCTTGGCCTGCTTCCGCACGAACAGCGCGGGGTGACCGGTCAGGCTGCTGAGGGCCGTGACGATCGGGATCCCGCCGAGCTCGAGCCCGCCCAGGAGGTCGGTGTCACCGGGGACCAGGTCGACCATCTGGCGAGCCACCCGCGCGAGGAGCTGCGGGTCGGACTCGAAGAGGTACTTGTCGAAGTACTCCGAGGAGACCTGCCCGGAGCGGAGGGTGAACTCCCCGCTCAGGCGGCAGCAGGCGTCGATGTCGCGGGCGAGGTCCGGGTCGGCGGTCCTGGTCAGGTCGGTCGCGTCGGTCACGCAGCGCAATCTAGCCCGTCGTACGCTCGGCGCATGCTGGCCACCCGACTCCAGGACATTCCGCCGACGATCTTCTCGCAGATGTCGGCGCTGGCCGTGCGCACCCAGTCGGTCAACCTCGGCCAGGGGTTCCCGGACGTCGACGGCCCGCCGGACGTGATCGCCCGGGCCGCCGCCGCCCTGCAGGGCGGCCAGAACCAGTACGCGCCGGGCATCGGGATCCCGGCCCTGCGGCAGGCGATCGCACGACACCAGCAGCGGCACTACGGCCTCGAGCTCGACCCCGACTCGCAGGTGGTGGTCACGACGGGTGCCACCGAGGGGATCGCCGCCGGGCTGCTCGGCCTGGTCGACCCGGGTGACGAGGTGGTGGTCCTGGAGCCCTACTACGACTCCTACGTGGCGATGATCCAGATGGCGGGCGGTGTACGCCGGCCGGTCACCCTGCGCGCCCCCGACTTCCGCCTCGACCCCGACGAGCTGCGGGCCGCCGTCGGTCCGCGGACCCGCTTCGTGCTGCTCAACACCCCGCACAACCCGACCGGGACGGTCCTCACCCGCGCCGAGCTCGAGTCCGT
>JAOPYB010000138.1 GCA_025964835.1 Nocardioides sp.
GCGGACTCCGACGACCTCGTGCTGGCCGGCGACTCGGCCGGCGGCGGGATCGCGCTCGCGCTCGCCCAGACCCTGCGCGACCGGGGCGGCCCGCAGCCCTCGCACCTGCTCCTGCACTCGCCGTGGGCGGACCTGACGTCCAGCGCCCCGGAGACCGCGGCGTTCTCCGCCCTGGACCCGTGGCTGTTCCTCGGCAAGATGCACGCCTACGCGGACTGGTGGGCGGGGTCGGCCGCCGACCTGGGTCGTCCCGAGGTCAGCCCCGGGCTCGCGGCACTGGACGGGCTGCCGCCCGCGCTGATGTTCTGCGGCACCCGCGACACCCTCGCGCCGGGTTGTCGCCTGCTGGCCCGGCGGGCCGGTGAGTCCGACTGGGAGCTGACCTACGTCGAGGTGCCCGACCTGATCCACGTCTACCCGCTGCTGCCGCTCATCCCCGAGGCCAGGGTGGCCTGGCGCCAGACCCTGGAGTTCCTCCGGTGAGGGTCGTCGGTGTTCCCTTCGACGACCTGGACGCAGCCACGGCGTACGCCGTCTGGCGCCTGCGTCAGGAGGTCTTCGTCGTCGAGCAGCATTGCCCCTACCCCGACCTCGACGGGCGCGACCCCGAGCCCGGCACCCGGCACGTGCTGCTGCAGGACGACGACGTGCTGCTCGGCTATGCGCGGGTCCTCGACGACGCGGACGTCGGCGCGGGCGAGTGGCGGATCGGCCGGGTCGTGCTGGCCCCCGCCGCCCGTGGGCGGGGCCTCGCCGCGGCACTGATGGACATCGCCCTCCAGCTGTCCAAGGGCCGCGACGTCGTGCTCGACGCCCAGGCGCCGCTCGTCGACCTCTACTCCGGCTTCGGGTTCGTGGTCGACGGCGCGGAGTTCCTCGAGGACGGGATCCCGCACGTGCCGATGCGGCTCACGCGGTCGTGAACAGCACGCCCGTCGAGGTCTCCTCGCGGGCGACCTGACCCCGCGCGACCAGGAGCTCGAGGTGCGCCTTGGTCTCCATGGTGGCCATCCCCTGGTTGCTGAGGTCGAGGCTGTCGAAGGTCCGCTCGTGGCGGGTCCAGCCGAGCTGGCGCGCCACGTCGTAGGCCGTCGCGGGGCCGGCGGCCAGTCCGGCCAGCGACTGCTGCAGCCGGGTCTCGTGGAAGTCCAGCAGCTCGTCGACCCGGGTGTGCGAGGAGGGTGCCACCGGGCCGTGGGCCGGCAGGATCCGCAGGTCGGGCAGCGAGCGCACCTTGGTGAGCGAGGCCATGAAGTCGCCCAGCGGCTGGGGCACCGGCGGGAACGTGAAGCCGATCGACGGCGTGATCGTCGGGAGCACGTGGTCGCCGGCGAAGAGCAGCCCGGCCCGGCGGTCGGCGAAGACGAAGTGCCCCGGCGTGTGACCGGGGGTGTGGACCGCGGACAGCGTGCGCCGTCCGACGCCGATCTCGTGGTCGCCGTCGAGCCACACGTCGGGGTGCCCCCAGAGAGCGGGGTCGGGCAGCTCCCCGCCCACGTGGTCCCACGCCTCGGCGAGCTCGCGGGCACCGGCCATGGCCAGCACCTGGGCGAACGGGTTCTCGGTCAGGTCTGCGGCGGCGAGCAGCGTGTCGAGCGCGGGTCGCTCGTCGATGCCGAGCGAGACCTCGGCGCCGTACTCCGTGCCGAGCAGGCGCGCCATCGTGTAGTGGTCGCGGTGCACGTGGGTCACCAGGAAGCTGCGGATGTCGCCGAAGCCCGAGCCGATCGAGCGCAGGGAGGTGTCGAGCAGCTCCCTGGCCTCGGGGATCGCCCAGCCGCCGTCGATCAGCGTGAGCCCGTCGTCACCCTCGATCACGTAGACGTTGATCGCCTTGAGCCCGTCCATCGGCAGCGGGAGCGGGATCCGGTGGATCCCCTCCGCGACCGGCCAGGCACCCGGGTCGCTCCAGTGCCGGCCGGAGTCGGGAGAGACGGCGTGCGCGGTGCTGGTGGAGGACGTCACCTCCCCGACCCTAGGCGGTGACGTCGGGAAGGTTGAGGTCGAGGTTGGGCTCCTGGATGCCGCCGTCGACCTCGAGCATCTTGCCGGTGACGTACTGTCCGGCCTTCGAGCTCAGGTAGAGCGCCGCGGCCGCGATGTCCTCGGCCTCACCGACGCGACCGAGCGGCGTCTTGGTCTTCATCTGCTCCATCATCTCCGGGACGCCGGCGACGAACTCGAGCGCGCTGGTCATCACCGAGCCGACGAAGATCCCGTTCACCCGGATCCGCGGGGCCAGGTCGGCGGCCGCCAGCCGGGCCCAGTGCGCGAGGGCGGCCTTGGCGGTGCCGTAGGCCAGGAAGCCGCGGCCGGACGACCGGCCCATCATCGAGCTGATGTTGACGATGGACTTCTGGCCCTCGCCCTGCCCCTCCCCTGTGGGCCTCAGCATCAGCGGGACCGCCGCCAGGCTCAGTGCGTGCGCGGTGGTGACGTTGAAGTGGAACGCCTCCTCGAGGTACGCCGGATCGGTGTCCAGGAAGGCGTTGGGGATGGTCCCCCCCACGTTGTTGACGACGGTGTCCAGCCGGCCGAACTCGTCGTACGCCGCCTGCGCGAGGCCCGCGACCGCGTCCAGGTCGCTGAGGTTCGCCGGGACGACGAGGACACGGCGACCGGTCGCCCGGATCTGGTCGGCGACCGTCTCGAGCTGGGACGACGTGCGGGCGGAGATCAGCACGTCGGCACCGGCCTGCGCGAACGCGATGGCGGTGGCGGCGCCGATGCCGCGGCCGGCCCCGGTGACCACGGCGACCTGGTCGGTGACGGCGAAGCGCTCGAGGATGTTCACTTCGCCACCAGTCCCCGGCCGGTGACGAGCGGCAGGTCGAGCGCGGTGACCAGCCCGCCCTCGGCTGCGACGACGTGCGGCAGGGCGTTGACGAGCCGCTGGGCCGTGGTGATCATGCCGGAGACGTTGTGGTCGCCGTGCTCCCCGCGGTGGGTCAGGTCGAGCTGCATCATCGGCTCGCCGGTGACGACCACGCGGTAGCCGCCGCCTCCCTCGGCGGGGGTCGGCCACTCCGGCGCCTGACCCTCGGCGGTGCGGGTGACGTGCTCGAGCACGACGCGTGCGACCCCGTCGACCTTGCCGATCAGCTGGAAGCGCACCGCGCCCATCGTCCCGGCGGCGATGTCACCCGAGACCGACGGGGTGTCGACGTCGGCCGCGCGCCGGTCGACCTCCTCGGTCAGCGGCTCGTCCAGGACGATGTCGAGCCCCGACGCGATCTGGCGCACGACGCTGCCCCACGCCATGGTGAGGATGCCCGGCTCCCAGAGCAGGGGCTTGAAGTCCATCGGCCGGCCGAAGCCGAACATGTCCCCCATCACGACGGGCTGGTAGTACGTCGAGTAGTCGGCGATCTCCATCACCCGCACCTCGTCGATGCGCTGCGACAGGCTGGTCAGGGCCAGCGGCAGGACGTCGTTGGCGAAGCCCGGGTCGATGCCGTTGACGTGCAGGCTCGCACCCGTCGTACGTCCGGCCTCGGCGAGGCGCTCGAGCATGTCCGGCGGCAGGATCTTCTCCGGCCACTGCAGCAGCACGGGTCCGCTCGACACCACGTTGATGCCCGCCTCGACGAACCCGAACAGGTCCTCGATGCACTCGAGGACCCGGTCGTCGGCCATCGCCGTGTGCAGGATCGCGTCGGGCTTCAGCGCGATGAGCGCGTCGCGGTCCATGGTGGCCAGGACCCCCAGCTCGCGGCCGAGGTCGGCCAGGATCCCGGCGTCCTTGCCGTCCTTCTCGGGGTTGGAGACCCAGACTCCGACCAGCTCCAGGTGCGGGTGCGCATCGATCCCCGCGATGGCGTGGCGGCCGATCGTCCCGGTGGACCAGACGACGACCCTGAGCGTGCGGTTCGCGGAGACCATGACGGGCAATCTAGAACACGTTCTAGGTTTGCGGAAGGGGCGTGGTCGGGTCGCCCACTGGTCACGAACCGCACCCGGGACCACCGTTTTCGCGCGGTTGGGGACCAAACCCCAGGTTCCCGCGACCTCAGGGCGGGGTGATCACGGGACAGCGGGTGCCGGAGTAGATGGTCGGCATGCACTCGTTGCAGTGGATGCAGACACCGGTCGACTGGCGTCCGGACTCGAGCCGGTGGACGAGGTCCGGCTCACGGAGGAGCGCGCGCCCCATCGCGACGAAGTCGAAGCCCCGGGCCATGGCGTCCTCCATCGTGTCGCGCCGGTTGATCCCGCCCAGCAGCATCAACGGCATCGAGAGCGCCGCGCGGAAGCGGAGCGCCTTCTCGAGGAAGTAGGCCTCCTGGAACGGGTACTCCTTGAGGAAGCGCTTCCCGCCGACCCGCATCCCCCACCGCACCGGCAGCGGCATCGCGGCCGCGAACTCCTTCTGGGGGACGCCGCCACGGAAGAGGTACATCGGGTTCATCAGCGAGCTGCCGCCGCTGAGCTGCAGGGCGTCGAGGGCGGCGTCGGCCTCGAGCAGCAGGGCGAGCTCGACGCCCTCGTCGGTCGTGACGCCCCCGCGGAAGCCGTCGGCCAGGCTGACCTTGGCCGTGACGGCGACCTCCGAGCCGACCTCGTCGCGCACCGCCCGGGCCACCTGCCGGGCCAGCCGGGCGCGGTTCTCGAGGGCCCCGCCCCACCCGTCCTTGCGGCGGTTCAGCCCCGGGGCGAGGAACGAGGAGATCAGGTAGCTGTGCGCCATGTGTAGCTCGAGCACGTCGAAGCCCGCACGCACCAGCGTGCGGGCGGTGGCGACGTACGCCGTGGTGATGCGGGTGAGATCGCCCTCGCTCGCAGCCCGGACCATCTGCATCGACAGCGGGCTCGGCATCCGGCTGGCGCTGATCGCCCGGGCGCCGTTCGACCGGCCGTTCGCGACCGGCCCGGCGTGGCCCACCTGCCCCGCGATCGCGGCGCCGCCGGCGTGTACGGCGTCCGCGAGCCGGACCAGGCCGCGCAGGGTGTCCTCGCCGACCACGATCTGCTCGCGGTGCGTGCGTCCCTCGGGCGCCACGGCGAGGTAGGCGACCGTGGTCAGGCCGACCCCGCCTCGGGTGACGGCCAGGTGGTAGTCGATGAGCTCGTCGGTCACCTGGCCGTGCGGAGCCCGGCCCTCGAAGGTAGCGGCCTTCACGATCCGGTTCCTGAGCCGCACCGGGCCAAGCCCGGCGGGGGCGAACACGTCGGGGGTCACGCGGGCAATCTAGAACACGTTCCAGATTTGTGGTAGCCGGTGAACGGAGAGGCCCCCATTGGTCACGAACCGCAGCCGGGGCGACTGTTTTCCCGCGGTTGGGGACCAAACCCCATGTCCCGGAGCCCTCAGCTGGGCCGCCGCTGCGCCCGCAGCCAGAGCAGCCCGGCGATGGGCAGCACGGCGGGGACGAACCCGTAGCCGACGCCGTAGTCCGACCACACCGACGCGTCCGGGAACCAGTCCCGCTCGAGCAGGCTCAGGGTGCCCACCGTGACGACCCCGGCCAGCTCGACCCACAGCATCACGCTCGCGAACCCGGTCCGGCCCACCGAGGCACGACGGATCGCGACCCAGCCCGCGGCGTACGTCACGGCCGCCACGGCGGACAGCGCGTAGGCGACCGGCGCCCGACCCGCGTCGGTGGCGAGCTGGACCGCGGCGCGCGCCCCCGCGGCGAGCACGAACAGGGCGTAGAGCGCGAGCAGCACCTGGTGAGCGCCGCTGCGACGGCCGGGCCCGGCGCCGGCCCCGGCCTCGTCGGGCGCCATCAGAGCGTCATCTGGAGACGCACGGCGACCACGGTCACCGCGAGCGCCGCGACCGCGACGACCGCGCTGGACCAGGACCCGCGGTCGTCGGCCACGGACTGCATCGCGATCGGCAGCACGCACACCGAGGCGACCAGGTAGCCCACGTGGGCGGCCAGCTCGTCGGGGCGGTCGCCCTTCAGCATGGTGCCGATCCCGGCCACGACCCGGACCGCCATCAGCAGCTCGAGGATCCACACGGCGTTGTCGAGAAGCGGCGGGCGTTCGAGCCGGGCGATCGTCACGCCCAGCGCCGCCAGCGCCACGAGGCCGGCGTACCCGATGGCGACGAGCGTCAGCTGGCCGAGGGCCGTGTGGGTGAGGTCGTGCATGGGACCATCATCGTCCAGCCGCGGACCGCCACGCCCAGGAGCCCCATGCCCCCCCAAGCGATCGTCGCCCGGCTCCGCGCCGCCGGGTGCGTCTTCGCCGAGGACGAGGCCCGCGTGATCCGTGAGGTGGCCGGCTCGCCGGACGAGCTGGAGCGCCTGGTCGCCGCCCGCGAGGCCGGCACCCCGCTGGAGCTCGTGGTCGGCTTCGCGGAGTTCTGCGGACTCCGGGTCGCCGTGGCGCCGGGCGTCTTCGTGCCCCGCCGGCGCACCACGTTCCTGGTGGAGCGGGCCGTCGCCCTGCTCCGGCCCGGGGCGGTGGCGGTCGACCTCTGCTGCGGCACGGGCGCGATCGGCGCCGCCCTCGCCGCCCGGGTCGACGGCCTCGAGGTGTGGGCCGCCGACGTCGACCCCGACGCCGTCCGCTGCGCACGCCGCAACCTGCCACCCGGGCGGGTCCTCGAGGGCGACCTGTACGACGCCCTGCCGGGCCACCTGCGCGGGCGGGTCGACGTGCTGGCCGTCAACGCGCCGTACGTCCCCACGGACGCGATCGCCCTGATGCCGCCCGAGGCCCGCGACCACGAGCACCGGGTGGCGCTCGACGGCGGCACGACCGGGCTCGACGTCCAGGCCCGCGTCGCCGAAGGGGCTCCGGAGTGGCTGCGCCCGGGCGGCACCCTGCTGGTCGAGACCAGCGCACGGCAGGCTCCGGACACTGCCGACCTGATGACCCGCGCCGGCCTGGTCGCGCAGATCGCGAGCGACGTGGAGATCGGCGGCACCGTCGTGCTCGGCGTGCTCCCGACCGGGACGGACTAGCCTCGCGCGGGTGAAGGTCTTCATCTCCTCCGACATGGAGGGCACCGCTGGCGTCGTCGACTGGTCGCAGGTCCTGGCCGGGCAGCCGGACTACGACTACTACCGCACCCTCCTGCTGGAGGAGGTCAACGCCGCGATCGAGGGGGCGCAGTCGGCGGGCGCGACGCAGTTCCTCGTCAACGACTCCCACTCCAAGATGCAGAACCTGCGGTCCGACGCGCTTGCGGGCAGCGCCCGCTACCTGTCCGGCCGGCACAAGCCGCTGTACATGATGCAGGGGCTCGACGACTCCTTCGACGCCGTCTTCTACGTGTCCTACCACGGGTCGATGAGCACCGCCTCGCCCCTGTCGCACACCTACAACCCGCGCGCGATCGCCGAAGTGCGGCTCAACGGCCTGGTCGTCGGGGAGTCCGGCATCAACGCCCTGGTGGCGCTGGGGCACGGCGTCCCGGTCGTGCTCGTGACCGGCGACGACGTCACGGCCGCCGAGGCCACGGCCGTCTGCCCCGGGATCCAGGCGGCGGTCGTGAAGACGGCCGTCTCGCGGTTCGCGGCGGACAGCATGCACCCGCACGCGGCCCGCGAGCTGATCCGGGAGCGCGCCGCCGCGGCGATCGCCACGCTGGCCGACGCGCGGCCGCCGGAAATCGACCTGCCGGCCACCCTCGAGGTGACGTTCCGCAACGCCGATCTCGCCGAGATGGCGACCTGGGTCGCGGGCGTCGAGCGCTCGGGCGTCACCGTCGCCACGATGACGGACGAGGACCCGATCCGGCTGTACCGCCGCTTCGTCACCGTCGTGCTGCTCACCCGTGACATCGCCGAGTGAGCTCCGGCCTCCCGACCGGGGTGGGACCATGACGCCCGTGCCCCGCCCGCTGATCCCCGTCTTCCTGCTCGACGTCGTGGGCATCATCGGTGTCCTGGTGGCGGGGTTCGCCCACCAGCGGGACGACGACCGGCTCATGGTCGGCGGCATCGCGCTCACCGCGCTGTGCGCCCTGCTCGGCGCGCTCCTGCTCGTCCGCTGGGCGCTGAGCAGGCGAGCCACAGGCCCCTCGGCCCCGTCGGATCCCGGCGTGGTTCGCGAGCTCTGACGCTGGAGCTCCGCCGCGCGCGCCGGGCTAGGTGCGGGCCCGGGACCGGTCGTGGACGCTGAGCCCCACGGCGACCAGCAGCAGCCCGCCGAGCCCGCCGACCACGACCTCCCACCAGGTGGGGTGCTGGACGGCCAGCACGACGGCGGAGATCGGCACCACGCTGACCGACATGGCCACGATCAACAGGCGGAAGCCGACGTGGCCGGTGAGGTACGCCGCGACCGCCCAGCCGACGATGAGCAGCAGCGCGAAGACCAGGATGAACCAGACGTCGTTGTCGTACTCGTCGAAGCGCTTGACCCCCGGGGAGCGGCCGTTCGAGAGACCGAACGCGGCCTGGAAGGTCGCCGCCACACCGAGGACCACCAGGATCACCACGTTGCCCACGACGGCGAGCACGCCGACGAGCACGCCGCTCAGGACTCGTGACGGCAGCCACCAGCCCGCGACCGTGACGAGGACCGTGAAGACGAACAGCGCGCCGCTGATCGAGATGGCGAGGTTGTCGCCCCCGTCGCCGAAGTCGAACAGGTCGTCGCAGAGCTGGAGGTAGGCGACGAGGAGGCCGCCGATCGCCGAGGTCACGAACGCGTCGCGCCGCACCAACAGGTAGCCACCGACCGAGAGCGCCACGACGGCCAGCCCGGCGACGTACGACGTCGCGGCGCTGTCGTCGAGGGCCACCACCAGCATCAGACCGACCGCCACCGCACCGGACGCGCCGGGCCAGGCGACCAGGTCGGTGGACTGCTGGCGGTCGCGCGCGACCAGCCAGCAGCCGGCCGCCGCGATGCCGAGCAGGCCGAGCGTGGCGAGCAGGCCCATCGTGTAGTTGGACCAGTCGAGGTTGTCGCGGGCCCGCGTGTAGAACGCGGAGAGGACGACGCCGGTCATCAGCAGGGCGACGCCCAGGGCCACGACGACCCGCTCGGGTTCGCGACCCCTCAGCGCGGCGGTGAACCGGCCCGGAGCGGGCTGGAGGGGGATGAGGCCAGGAAGCTGCTGCGTCTCGTCCATGACCGGATCCTAGGACTGGAGACCGGTTCCACCGGGGAGGTCCGGCCGCGCCTACGCCGGGGGTCTGCCCATCAGGGCCAGCGCGTACCCGGCGTACCGCTTCGCCACCTGCTGGGCGGACAGCTGCCCGTCGACCCGGAACCAGCCGGGCAGCGACGTGCACATGGTCGCGATGGCACGGCACGCGGTGTGCGCGTCCTCGCAGACCAGCTCACCCGCCGCCAGGCAGACCCGGGCCTGCTCGTCGAGGGCGTGCTGGACCTCGTTGCGCAACCGGACCACCCGTTCCAGGTCGGGGCCGACCAGGCCGCGCATCTCACTGGCCCCGAGGAAGGCGAGGTCGCCGCGGACGGCGTGGAAGAGGGCGAGCGCCTCGACCATGAGCGCGAAGCTCTCGACCTCGTCCGCACCCTCGGCCCTGGCGGCGTCCATCCGCCATGCGATCTGGGACATGGTGAGGTCGAGCAGCGCCACCAGGATCTGCTGCTTGCTCCGGTAGTGGTGGTAGACGCCGGCCACGCTCAGCCCGGCCTCGGACGCCACCTCGCGCATGCCGGCTGCGTGGAACCCGCGGCGCACGAAGAGCCGAGTGGCCGCCTCGAGGATCGGGTCCAGCTCCATGCCCTCGAAGCTGCGCCAGTCGCGATGCGTGCTGGATGCGGCAGCGGGAGCAGCCGGCGCGGCGGCTGAACCGGTGCGCAGGAGCCGCGCCGCGGGCACGCCGAGGAGGTCGGCGATCTGCTGGAGGCGCTCGACGGTCAGGGGGGTGTGGCCGTTCTCGACCGCGCTCAGCGTGGCGGGGCTGACGCCGAGCGCGGCCGCCGTACGAC
>JAOPYB010000190.1 GCA_025964835.1 Nocardioides sp.
CGACGACCAGCGCGCGGTGTGGGAGGAGCAGTACGCCAAGGCGCACGCTCGCTGGGAGGCCCACACCAAGCAGCAGGCCGAGGCCAAGGTCGCCGAGGCCGAGGCCGGCGAGGCCACGTCGTACTCCTCCGCCACCGGCGTGAGCGACGACGACGAGTCGCCCGCGTCCGAGGCCGAGAGCACCGGCGGCGGCTCGCTCGCCTCCGACGAGGCCCTGCAGGCCCTTCGCGAGAAGCTCACCGGCGGCGGTTCCTGACCCGCTGAACGTGCACGGCACGAGGGCCCGGTCACCACACGGTGACCGGGCCCTCGTGGCATCTCTGCCTGTCCGCCCGGGTCAGCGGGCGCGCAGCCGGGCCTCGGCGGCACCCGTCAGGCCGGTGACGCCGGTGGCCCGCACCGTCAGGTCGAGGCGGTCACCCCGCCGGGCCGGATCGGTGCGCCTGACCTCGATGCGCAGCACCCAGGTCTCGTCGCGGTGCAGCACGGCGGTCGTCAGCCGGCCGTTCACCACCCGGCGCGTGACGTCCTGGCCACCGTGGAAGTAGCGGACGGCGAAGGCGCGGTTGCCGGCGGCTCCTCGGACGGGGAGCGCGCGCTTCTGCTCCAGGTTCCGGATGCGCAGGTGGGCGGTGACCGAGTCGCCAGCGTGGTCGAGCGTGAACCGGGCGTGGTGGTCGCGCCAGCCGCCGCCTGGCCCGCGGATGTCCACGTCGGGGCGACGGCCCGGGGTCGCGGTGCCGGCGCCGGCCCCCGTGGTGTTCCCGGCTCCGTCGGTCGCGGTGACCTGGAAGCCCTCCGGGACGACTGTCCAGGCTGTCCCGGACGGCACCGGCCCCTCGCAGGACCGGAGGTTCGAGCCGCCGCGGTCGGTGCAGGTGTAGTCGACGACCACTGTGCCTCCCGGTGCCGGGAGCGAGCCCTCGAACGCGATCCTCACCTCGGGGGCGATCGCGTCGGGGGCGTCGTAGGTGAACGCGCGGTAGGAGAACCAGCCCTGGGCGGTGAGCGACCAGACCTCGTCGCCGGCCGCGCTCACCTCGCTGGTGACCGGTGCCGGCGTGGGGCCGCCGCTCTCGGCGTTGGACCAGCCGACGAGCGTGTCGCCGTCGGCCAGGCGCTGGGCGTTGCCGGCGAACGCGGAGTAGCGGCCCTGGGGCACGAAGCTCCAGACCAGTGTTGCCTGCAGGCCGTCGCCGTCCGTCGTGTCCTCGTCGAGGGCGTACTCCGCGACCCGCGACTGGGCGCGGACGATCCGGGCGCCGCCCGGGTCCGCCGGGTCGGGGCACATGTTCGCGGTCTGGCCGCCTAGGGCGTTCGGGCCGTTGTAGCGCGAGCCGTTGTCGAAGAGCATCAGGTGGCCGTTCGGCAGCAGCCGGGCGTCATGCTGGGCGCAGAAGCCGCCGTACGAGTCGTCGACGAACTGGAAGTCGCCCTCCCGGCCGCCCATCTTCCAGATCACCTCACCCGGCTCGAAGCCGTCGTGCGAGGTGGTCGCGATCCGCATCACCTGCCCGAGGTTGCGGAAGGAGGCGAGCAGGTCGCCGTTCGGCTCCATCTCGACGGAGTTGATGTGGGCGTAGTCGCGGTAGTCCTTGAGACCGAAGACGTAGCCCTCGCCGCCCGGGTCGACGACGTGGCCCGCGCTCGACCAGGCGAAGTCGACGGTGCCGTCGGGCTCGACGACCTCGATGACAGCGTCCAGCCACTTCTGGCCGCCGTGCTCGCCGTGGTGGTAGCCGACCATCACGATCCGCCCGTCGTCGAGGTACTGCAGGTCGTGGAAGTCCGTGTCGTCCGGGACGATCCCGGCGGTGGCGTCCGCGGTGAGGCGGCGGCCGCGAGTGACGGCGAAGGTCGGGTCCAGCTCGACGACGCGGTAGCCGTAGTCGGTGTCGTCGGGGCCGTCCTTGACCGGCTCGAAGTAGGTGTAGGCCGGCCCGTTCGGCTGGGCCTTGAAGTCGTGCGGCTCGAGCCCCTGGCGGACGAAGACGGGGACGCCGCGCTGGTCGACGACGGTCGCGTAGGAGGTCGTGGACAGGAAGCTGCCGAGCCCCAGGAAGACGTACGGCGGGGAGCCGGCGGGGCGCGCCCCGGTGGCGGCGAGCTCGGGGAACCCGGCCGGCAGGTAGATGAAGGACTGGTGCGACGTGCCGCCCGCGTCCTGGATCGAGACGCTCACCTCGTCGCCGACGTCGAGGCCGCCGAGCTCGAGGGGTGCGCCGCTGGTCACCGGACGGCCGTCGACGGTCACGACCCCCTCCGGGTCGGTGGTCGAGGCCGTGACGGTGACGGTGCCGCGGGTGTCCTCACCGGTGCGGACGGCGTAGCGGTCGACGTCCGGGTCGAAGCCCGGATAGGTCGAGACCCCCGTGCCGGTCACGGTCACGCTGTGCGTGGGCTCCTCGGCCGCCACCGCGGGGGCGCCGAGCCCGAGCTGCAGGGCCGTCGTGGTCAGCAGGAGACCGGCAGCGGTCCGCAGGTGCCGGGGCATGCGGCCCACCCTAGGTGGACCGCACGGCCCGGGTCAGCCGAAGCGGGCGGGTGAGCGGAAGCGGGGGTCCTCGAAGTGCGAGGCGGGCGGGCGCTGGGGACCGCGCCCGTCGTGGATGACGAGGCGGATCGCCTCGAAGCTGAGCACGGCCGCGATGGCCAGGAGGATCACGATGAAGGTCATGGCAGCAATCATGCGCCGTCCGTGATCCTGCCACGAGTGGCAGGAAAGTCATGGTCCATCGATTTTCTGCCAGATCTCTGGCACGATGGTCGCATGCTGACGAATGTGGCCGCCCTCGTCTACGACGGCGTGGCGCCGTTCGAGCTCGGAGTCCTCTGCGAGGCCTTCGGGATGGACCGGTCCGACGAGGGTCTCCCGGTGCTCGACTTCGCCGTGTGCGGCCCCGAGGTGGGCGTCGTGCCGACGTCGATGGGGTTCTCGATCAACGTCGAGAAGGGGCTCGACCGGCTCGACGAGGCCGACCTGATCGCGGTGCCGGCCATGCCGCGGGGCGGCATCGTGCCCGATTCCGTGATCAAGGGGCTGCGCACGGCCCACGACCGCGGCGCGCGGATCATGTCGGTCTGCTCCGGTGCCTTCGTCCTCGGCGAGGCCGGCCTGCTCGACGGGCTCGACTGCACCACCCACTGGCGCTACACCCAGGAGCTCTCCGAGCGGTTCCCGCGCGCGCACGTCATCCCGGAGGTGCTCTACGTCGACACCGGCCAGATCATCACGAGTGCGGGCACCGCAGCCGGCCTCGACGCCACGCTGCACGTGTGGCGCCAGGAGTACGGCGCCGGCGTCGCCAGCGCGATCGCCCGCCGGATGGTCGTGCCCCCGCAGCGTGACGGTGGCCAGGCGCAGTTCATCGCCCGCGCCGTGCCCGACTGCGACGTGGAGACCCTCGGGCCGCTGCTTCAGTGGATCGCCGAGAACCTCCAGGAGGACCTCGACGTCGAGACCCTGGCCCGGCGCTCGCTGATGTCGCCGCGCACCTTTGCGCGCCGCTTCCGCGCCGAGACCGGCGCCACCCCGCACGCCTGGGTCACCAACCAGCGGGTGCTGGCCGCCGAGCAGCTGCTCGAGCAGAGCGACCGGCCCGTCGAGTGGATCGCCACCGAGGTCGGCTTCGGCAACGCCGCCACCCTGCGCCACCACTTCAGCCGGGTGCGCGGGCTGAGCCCCCAGCAGTACCGCCGCCGCTTCGCCTGCTGACCGGCCTCAGCGCGCCCCCGGCAGGTCGGAGCGTCGTACCTTCCCGGTGAGCGTGCACGGGAGCTCGTCGAGGAACGTCCACGTCTTGGGCCGCTTCGGCGGGGCCAGCCGTTCCCGCGCGAAGGCCGCGAGCTCGTCGGGGCCGACGGTCCCGACCACGGCGGCGCAGACCCGGTGGCCCCACTGCTCGTCGGGCACGCCGTAGACCGCGACGTCCTCGACGCCGGGGTGCTCGCGCAGGGCGTGCTCGACCTCCAGCGGGTAGACGTTGACCCCGCCGCTGATGACCAGGTCCTCGCGGCGACCCTCGAGGAACAGGTAGCCGTCGCCGTCCAGCCGGCCGAGGTCACCGACCGAGAACGCCGGGCCCTCGGGGGTCTCCCGCCAGGCGGCGGCCGTCTTGTCCGGGTCTCCGACGTAGGAGAACCGGGCGTGCTGGGGGACCGTGCACCAGATGGTGCCGTCGGGGTCCAGGGTGAGGGCGCGTCCGGGTCGGGCGCGACCGACGGTGCCAGGACGTTCGAGCCACTCCTCGCTCCGGCAGGCCGTGAACTGGCCCTCCGTCGCGCCGTAGAACTCCCAGGTCGAGCCGTCCGGGAAGAGCTCGATCAGCCGCCTCTTGACGGCGACGGGGCAGGGCGCCCCCGCGTGGGCGACCAGGCGGAACGACGACAGGTCCGGCACGCCGACCTCGTCCCAGTGCGCGAAGAGCCGCTGCAGATGGGTCGGCACGCAGAACATCGAGGTCGGCCGCTCGCGCTCGATCGTCTCGGTGACGACCGCCGGGTCGGAGCCCACCCGGTCGGGCCGGTCGAGACCCACCACCCGGCCGCCGGCAAGGACCGTGCCCATCGCGAACCGCAGCGGGGCCGAGTGGTGGAGCGGGCTGAGGACGAGGTTGACGTCCGTGTCGTAGAACCCCCACAGGTCGCGCTCCTCCGCGACCAGCGCCGCGGCGTGAACGTCGCTCAGCAGCCCGCTGTCGACGCCCTTCGGCGTGCCCGTGGTCCCGCTGGTGCAGTGCATCGGCCGCCGCCGCGGTGCGGCCCACCGGAACCGGTCGGGGGTGTGCGCGACCATCGAGGCCAGCTGTTCCCCCGTCTCCACCACGAGGTCGGGCTCGAGCGGGCCCAGGATCCGCTCGCGCTCGTACGTCGTCAGCCGCGGGTCGAGCGGGATCGGGACCATCCCCGCCGCGAGCAGCGACATCACCAGGTCGAGGTACTCCGGCGAGCCCGGCACGAGCAGGGCGACCCGGGAGCCCTCCCGGAGCTCTACGTGGCTCATGGGAGGACCCTAGGGCGTCGGGACCGTGGCGGCTGTCGCCGCCCTGGCCCTACGCCACGAGCGTCCAGACGAAGGGTCGGGTCTCGACCCAGCGCGGCGCGGTCAGGGGAGGGGAGGTCGACCGGTAGCGGTGGCCGGTGGGCGTTGTCGTCTCGACGACGTGTCGGGGCCCCGGGCTCGGTCTGGCCCGCCAGCCCGGTGCCTCCTTGGCGTAGTCGCACCCCTCGCAGAGCCCCTGGGTGTTCTCGGCACTGGTCTCGCCGTGCTCGGCGCGGGACCTGACGTGGTCGGAGTGTCGGATGGGCGCGTCACACCACGGGGTGCGACAGGTCTGGTCTCGCAGCCGCGCCAGCGACGCCAACCCGTCGGGCACCCGGCGGGAGGTCGAGTCCATCGCCACGAGAGAGCCCGTCTCGGGGCTCACGTAGAGCCTCCGGAGCCACGCACGGGTGCTGGCGGCGAGCTCGCGCGCGAGGTCGGCGGGGATCGGGCCGTAGCCGTCGACGTACCCCGGCTCGTCGCTGTCGCCCCAGAGCGTCCGGTCGGACACGACGAGGTTGATGGTGGGCACGAGGTGCTGCTCGTCAGCCGCTCGGGCGCGGGGCCGGCGGTCGCCGGGGTGCGTCGGGAGGCGGCCGACGCGGCCGACGCCGACCGCCTCACCGAGCTGGCCGGCGGAGCGGCCGCCCTCCACAACTGCATCAACCCACCGTCGTAGGACGTGTGGTCGACGTACTGGCCCCCGGTCGCGGCCGCGTTCCTCGACGCCGCCGAGCGGAGCGGGGCGGTGCTCGTGACCGCCTCCTGCCTCTACGGCTACGGCCCCGTGGAGGTGCCGATGGTGGAGGGCATGCCCGACGCCGCCCCCGGCACCAAGGGGCGGCTGCGCGCCGCGATGTGGGCCGGGGCGCTCGCCCGCCACCAGGCCGGCCGGATCCGGGCGGTCGAGGTGCGGGGTTCCGACTACATGGGCGCCGGCGTGGGCAGCGCCTACATCCCGTTGGCTGCCCCGCGGGCGGTCGCGGGCAAGGGCGTCTGGCTGCTCGGTCGCACCGACGTCCCGCACTCGTTCACCGACGTGCGCGACATGGGGCGCGCGCTCGCCACGGTCGCGGTCACGGAGTCGGCCTGGGGCCGCGTCTGGCACGCCCCCACCGACCCGGCGCGCACCCAGGCCGAGACGATCGCGGACGTCTGCCGCTCCGTCGGGAGGCCGCCGGTCCGCGTGCACGGCGTACCCAGGGCCGTGCTGAGCGTCGGAGGCGTCGCCGTGCCGTTGCTGCGCGAGATGCGCGAGACCGTCTACCAGTTCGAACGGCCCTACGTGCTCGACTCGTCGGCGATCACGCGAGAGCTCGGGCTCGCGCCCACGCCGTGGGACGACGTGTGCCGGGCCACCGCGACCGGTGAGGTGTCCGCCACGTCGCTACTGTGACGCCATGCGAGTGGGACTGACCGGTGGCATCGCCTCGGGCAAGAGCACGGTGTCCGCGATGCTCGCGGAGCTGGGTGCGGTCGTGATCGACGCGGACCTGCTGGCCCGCGAGGTCGTGGCGCGCGGGACCGACGGCCTGGCCGAGGTGGTCGAGGCCTTCGGGCCCGGCGTGCTCACCGCCGAGGGCGACCTCGACCGCCCCGCCCTCGGCGCGATCGTCTTCGCCGACGAGGCGAAACGCCGCGTGCTCGAGGGGATCATCCACCCCCGGGTGCGGGCCCGGAGCGTCGAGGTCGAGGCCGAGGCGGGACCCGACGACGTGGTCGTCCACGACATCCCGCTCCTCGCGGAGAGCAACGGCGCGGCCGGTGCCTTCGACGCCGTGATCGTCGTGGAGACCCCCGCCGAGGTCCAGCTGGAGCGGATGCTCCGCGACCGGGGCTGGACCCGCGAGGACGCGGAGTCCCGGATCGCCGCCCAGGCGACCCCGGAGCAGCGCCGCGCGATCGCGACGTACCTGATCGAGAACACCGGGACGCGCGAAGACCTCCGCCACCGGGTGACGGAGGTCTTCGACGAGCTCACTCGCTGAGCCGCCCGAAAGTTTCGGGCGGGTCAGCGACTCAGGCCGCGAGGTCGGGGTCGGCGAAGCGGCGGAGCTTCTGCAGGGCCTCCCGCTCGAGCTGGCGGACCCGCTCGGCGGAGATGCCGTGCTTGAGGCCGATGTCGGCCAGCTTGTGCTGGCGCCCGTCGACCAGGCCGTAGCGCGAGCGGATGATGTCGGCAGCGCGGTCGTCGAGGTGCCCGACCAGGCTGTTGAGCCGGTCGCGGGCCTCGGTGTCGAGCACCGACAGGTCCGGGCCCGGCGTGGTCTCCTGGGCCATCAGGTC
>JAOPYB010000266.1 GCA_025964835.1 Nocardioides sp.
GGCGAGGAGGTCGGGATCCGGGTCGGCGACGTCGAGTACTTCGGCAACCAGCCCTGGCCGCTGCCCGCCAGCCTGATGCTGGGCTTCGTGGCGCGCGCCGTCTCGACCGAGATCGAGGTGGACGACCACGAGATCGAGGCCGCGCGCTGGTTCACGCGCGCCGAGATGAGGGGCGAGGCCGAGGCCGGCACACTGGTCCTGCCCGGGGGCGTCTCGATCTCGCGCTCGCTCGTCGAGCACTGGTACGGCGAGCCGCTGCCCGGCACGTGGTGACCTGTCAGAAACTTTCGGGCGGGTCGGCGCGAAGTTTCGGGCGGGTCGGTCAGGTGGCGAGGGAGGCCAGCTTCTCCTTGACCTGGATCAGCGAGGGGTTCGTCTGGGCGGACCCGTCGGCGTAGACGAGGGTCGGCACGGTCTGGTTGCCGTTGTTCGCGGACTCCACGATCTGGGCCGCGGCCGGGTCCTGCTCGATGTCGACGATCTCGAAGGTGATGCCTTCACGGTCGAGCTGCCCCTTGAGGCGGTGGCAGTAGCCGCACCAGGGGGTGGAGTACATCGTGAAAGAACCGCTCATTCGGACTGTCGCCTCCGACGTCTAGGGTTTGGGACTGGTACCTGATCCAACCAGCCCCACCCAGGAGTTGTTCCCGCATGGCCAGTCCCGACGACCTGCTCGCGGCGCTCGACCCGGAGCAGCGCCGGGTCGCCGAGGCGCTGCGCGGGCCGGTGCGGGTGCTGGCGGGGGCCGGCACCGGCAAGACGCGCGCGATCACCCACCGGATCGCCCTCGGTGTGCACACCGGCGTCTATGCCCCCACCGAGGTTCTCGCGGTGACGTTCACGACCCGGGCCGCCGGGGAGATGCGCGGCCGGCTGCGCACCCTCGGCGCCGGCGGCGTCCAGGCCCGCACGTTCCACTCCGCCGCGCTGCGCCAGCTGCGCTTCTTCTGGCCCCACGTCCACGGCACCGAGCTGCCCACGCTGATCGAGTCCAAGATCGGCCTGCTCGCCACCGCCGCCCGCCGCCAGCGGCTCACCGCCGACCAGGCGCTGCTGCGCGACCTCGCCTCCGAGATCGAGTGGGCCAAGGTCAGCAACGTCCACCCCGACGACTACGTCCGGGTCGCCGCCGCCCGGGGCCGCTCGGTCACCGGCCAGGACCACGACACGGTCGCCCGGGTCTTCAGCAGCTACGAGGAGGTCAAGCGCGGCCAGGGCCGGATGGACATGGAGGACGTCCTCCTGCTCACGGCCGGCATGCTCGCCGAGGACGAACGCGTCGCCGCGCAGGTCCGCCGCCAGTACAAATGGTTCGTCGTCGACGAGTTCCAGGACGTCTCCCCGATCCAGTCCGCGCTCCTCGACCTCTGGCTCGGCGGCCGCGACGAGCTCTGCGTCGTCGGCGACCCCGCGCAGACGATCTACTCCTTCGCCGGCGCCAACGCCTCCTACCTCCGCGACTTCCCGGCGAAGTTCCCGGGCACCGCCTCGGTCGAGCTGGTCCGCAACTACCGCTCCACCCCCGAGGTCGTCTCGGCCGCCAACTCGCTGCTGGCCGGCTCCGCGAGCCGCGGCGTCGAGCTGCGGGCCCAGCGGCCCTCCGGCCCGGCGGTCACGTTCACGCCGCTCCCCGACGAGGTTGCCGAGGCCGAGCACACGGCGGCCAAGATCGCCCGCCTGCGCGAGCAGGGACGCAGCCTGGCCGAGGTCGCGGTGCTGTTCCGCATCAACGCCCAGTCGGAGGCCTACGAGGACGCCCTCTCGGGCCGCGGCATCCCCTACGTCATCCGCGGCGCCGCGCGCTTCTTCGACCGGCCCGAGGTGCGCGAGGCCGTCACCCGGCTCCGGGGCGCCGCCCGGTCGGGGGAGGGTGACGACCTCCTGGAGACCGTCCACGGCACCCTCGCCGGCATGGGCTGGACCAGCCAGGCACCCGCCGCCCGCGGGCAGACCCGCGACCGCTGGGAGTCGTGGCAGGCCCTGGTCTCGCAGGCGACCGAGTTCGCGCGCACCCCCGGCGCCGACCTGGGTGCCTTCGTCGACGACCTCGACCGGCGCGCCTCCGAGCAGCATGCCCCGGTCGCCGAGGGCGTCACGCTCGCGACCTTCCACGCGGCCAAGGGCCTCGAGTGGGACTCGGTCTTCCTGTGCGGGCTCCAGGACGGCACGCTCCCGATCACCTACGCCGACACCCCCGCCGCCGTCGAGGAGGAGCGCCGCCTGCTCTACGTCGGCATGACCCGGGCACGCGTCGACCTGGCGCTCTCCTGGTCGCTCTCGCGCAATCCCGGGGGCCGGGCGTCCCGCAAGCCCTCGCGGTTCCTCGATGCGTTGCTCCCCGACGACCACCGCGTCGAGCAGGCGGCGGCCCGCAACCGCAAGGTCGCGAGCTGCCGCGAGTGCGGCAAGCCGCTCGCGACGGGCGCGGAGAAGAAGCGGGGCCGCTGTGCCGACTGTCCCGCCTCCTACGACGAGGAGCTCTTCGAGCGCCTCCGCGAGTGGCGCAGGGAGCGCGCCGGCGAGGAGAGCGTGCCGGCCTTCGTCGTCTTCACCGACGCCACGCTGCAGCTGATCGCCGAGCACCGGCCGAGCACGCCCGAGGCGCTGCTCCGCATCAGCGGGATCGGCCGCTCGAAGCTCGATCGCTACGGCGAGGACGTCCTCTCGCTGGTCGGCTGAGCCCCGGACGGCGACGCGTCAAACTTTTTTGCGAAATAGTCATAAAATCGTTTGCCCATTACATGGGGGGAGCGATACTTTCCTCTCACGACACCCGCGCACCACGGTCCTGACAAGGCCGGCGCCCAAGGAAACGAACGGAGGTGGACGCAGTGAGCAACATCCTGAACCCGATGACGGCCCAGACCCCGTCCGCCTTTGGCATGCCCGTTTCCGGTCACGCCCTCGGCGCGGCGACCGTCTGCGGCACCGGTATCGGCACGTCCGTCGTGCGGGACCGCAAGGCCGTCACGGGCACCGATGAGGCCGTCAAGGGCCTCGCCCAGGGCTACTTCCCGGGGAACTCTGCCTGGAGACCACCGATCTGTTGAGAACCAACAGCACCGGCAACCTCCAGGCCGCGGACCCCACACAGGGATCCGCGGCCTTTGTCGTTTTCCACGACGTTCCAACCCGGCAACACCCACGCGACAGGTCGAACGAAGGAGGTGACACACATGACCATCAGTGTTCTCAACCGCACCGACACAGCGGCCCCCAAGCAGGCCGAGCCCACCCTGGGAGCTCTTCACGACCGGGCCGGTCAGGTGGACGAGGATCTGCTGCCCTGCCGGATCAACAATCCCGAGCTGTGGTTCGCAGAGCTTCCCGTCGACGTCGAGTTCGCCAAGACCCTGTGCCAGGACTGCCCGGTCCAGGCCCTCTGTCTGGACGGTGCCCTCGAGCGCCGCGAGCCCTGGGGCGTCTGGGGCGGCGAGCTGTTCCTGCAAGGAGTGGTGATCCCGCGCAAGAGGCCCCGAGGCCGGCCCCGCAAGGACGAGGCCGCCGCCTGACCCGCA
>JAOPYB010000267.1 GCA_025964835.1 Nocardioides sp.
CGTCGGCGTCGACGACATCGACCCCGAGGGCCTTCAGCAGCTCGGCGGTGTTCCGGCGGCGGACCAGGACCTGCTCGGCCGCGGCGGCGTCGTACACCTCGTCGACGGTGCCGCGGGTGGCGGCGAGTCGCTCGAGGGCGGGGTCCTTGACCGACGCGAGCACCACCCGGTGGTGCCGGGTGAGCGCGGGGAGCACCGGGAGCAGCCCCTCCTCCACCGCGGACGGCTCGAGCGGCGTCAGCAGCACGACGAGGGCGCGCTGCCGGCCGAAGCCGCTGACGGCGCCCGCGAGCGAGGCCCAGTCGGCCTCGGCGATCACCGGCTCCAGGTCGGCCATCGCGTCCTGCAGGTTCGCGGACACGTCGCGGGCACCCGCGGAGCGGAGTCGGCTGCGCACCCGCCGGTCGCCCGCCACGAAGTCGATCCGGTCCCCGGCCCGCGCCGCCAGCGCGGCGAGCAGCAGTGCCGCATCCATCGCGGAGTCGAGCCGCGGGACGTCCTCGACCCGGCCGGCCGACGTGCGTGAGGTGTCGAGCACGAGGACGACGCGGCGGTCCCGCTCGGGCTGCCAGGTCCGGACGACCACGTTGCGGTTGCGGGCGCTGGCCCGCCAGTCGATCGAGCGCACGTCGTCGCCGCGGACGTACTCCCGCAGCGAGTCGAACTCCGTGCCCTGCCCGCGCACCCGGATCGCCGCCCGCCCGTCCAGGTCGCGGAGCCGGGCGAGCCGGCTGGGCAGGTGCTTGCGCGACTCGAACGGCGGCAGGGAGCGTACGGCGCCCGGCACGTCGCGGGTGCGCTGCCGTCCGGCCAGGCCGAGCGGGCCGCGGGTCCGCACCGTGACACCCAGGGAGCGGAGGTCGCCGCGACGGCGCGGGAGCAGCGAGGTGCGCAGCGAGGCGCGGTCGCCGGGCCCGAGCCGGAGCTCGTGGCGGTCGTCGCCGGCGCCGGCCGTCGGCTGCCAGGCGTCGCGCACGCGGGCGCGCACGGGGCGCTTGGAGGAGTTGCCCGCCACCAGCAGGGTCTCCGTGGCCTGGCCCATCCGCACGGTCCCGACCGCCGGGCGCTCGATGGTCACGACCGAGGGCGACGGCGCCAGCGCCCAGTCCGCGAGGACGAGCAGCACCACCACGAGCACCCACAGCCACATCGTGCCCATGGTGGGGCGCAGCACCACCGGGACCAGGCCCAGGAGCAGCAGCAGGGGGACGCGGCCGGAGATCGTCAGCATCTCCGGGGTCCCCGGGCGGAGCGGAACGAAGTGGGCATCCATCTGGGGTGGTTCATCGAGGGACGGGCACCGAGCCGAGGGCGCTCGCGAGCACCTGGGCGACGTCCACACCCTCGAGCTCGGCCTCGGGGCGCAGCCCGAGCCGGTGCACGAGGGTGGCGTGGGCCAGTGCCTTCACGTCGTCGGGCGTCACGAAGTCCCGCCCGGTCAGCCAGGCCCAGGCCCGGGCCGAGCGCAGCAGCGCGGTGGCGCCGCGCGGGCTGACGCCGAGGCTGAGCGACGGCGACTCCCGGGTGGCCCGGGCGATGTCGACGATGTAGCCGGCCACCTCGGGCGAGACCTGAACCCGGCCCACCGCCGCGCGCCCGGCGGCGATGTCGTCGGCGCCCGCCACCGGGAGCACCCCCGCGCCGGCCACGTCTCGCGGGTCGAAGCCGTCGGCGTGCCGGCGCAGGATCTCGAGCTCCGCCTCGCGCGGCGGGATCGGCAGCACCACCTTGAGCAGGAAGCGGTCCAGCTGGGCCTCCGGCAGCGGGTAGGTGCCTTCGTACTCGACCGGGTTCTGGGTCGCGGCCACCAGGAAGGGCCGCGGAAGGGGTCGCGACACCCCGTCGACCGAGACCTGGCCCTCCTCCATCGCCTCCAGCAGCGCCGACTGGGTCTTGGGGGGCGTGCGGTTGACCTCGTCGGCGAGGAGGAGGTTGGTGAAGACCGGGCCCTCCCGGAAGCTCAGCTCGCCGGCCCGGCTGTCGATGACCATCGAGCCGGTGATGTCGCCCGGCATCAGGTCGGGCGTGAACTGCACCCGCCGGCTCTCCACGGACAGGCTCGCCGCGAGGGTCCGGACCAGCAGCGTCTTCGCGGTGCCGGGGACGCCCTCCATCAGCACGTGCCCGCCGCACAGCAGGGCGACGAGCAGTCCCGAGACGGCGGCGTCCTGACCGACGACGGCCTTGGCCACCTCACCGCGTACGGCGGCGAGCCGCTCCCGCGCGGCCCCGTCGGCGTCGTGGGTGGTGGCGGGGTCGGTGGATCCGGGTCCGTTCATGGACGGCGTACCTCTCTGTCGAGCTCGGCCAGCCGGCCGGCCAGCGTGATCAGGTCGTGGTCGGTCGCGGGCGCGACGGCGCCCCGACCGAGGAGGGCGTGGATCTCGTCGACCGGGCGCCCGACGTGCCGGGCGACGTCGCGGACGAGCCCGTCGAGGTCGCGGGTGCCCGAACCCAGCCGGAGCCGCTCGGCGACGCGCGTCCGGGCCGCCGCCCGCAGCGCCTCGGCGGCGTGGCCGCGGTCGCCGGCCTTGCGGTAGAGCCGTCCGCGGCTCCGGGTGGTCTCGATGGCCTTCACGACCACGGGCAGCGGCTCGGTCGCCAGCGCCCCGAGCCGCCGGCCACGCCAGAGAACGAGTGCGACCAGCGCGGTCCCGGCGAGCCAGGTGCCGGGGCGGATCCAGCGGGGGACCAGCGTGCCCAGGCTGACCCCGTCGTCACCGACGAGGTCGTCGAGGCTGGGGACGTACCAGACCAGGTGGTCGTCCTGCCCGAGCAGCCGCAGGACCGCGGCGGCGTTGTCGGCCCGCAGCACCTGGTCGTTGGTCAGCGCCTCGGCGGCGCCGAGGAGCACGACCCCGTCCCGGGGCTCGACGACGAGGAAGCCGTGCTCGCCCTCGAAGCACCCGTCGCCGGTCGGGTACTCCACTGCGTGGTCGACCTGCAGGGACAGGCCGTCGTACGCCGGGTCCCGGCAGCCGGCGGGGCGGGGGGCGGGGACGGTCACCTGGAAGGGCAGGTCGCCGATCCCGAGGGCCCTGGTGGTGCCCGGGCCGGGTGCGGCAAGGATGAGGAGGGCGTCCCCGGTGTCGTCGAGGAGCCGGCGGACGGTGCTGTCGCCCAGCTGGTCGGTCGAGGTCACGAGCACGGTGGTGCCGGCCCCGGTGTCCGCGTCGTGGAGGGCGTCGGCGCTGCGCACGACGGAGACGTCGACGCCCTGGTCGGAGAGGACGCGCGCGACCGCACGGGCGCCCCCGGGGTCGGGGTTGTCGGGGTCCAGCGGTGTGGTGGTCCGCACCGCGTCCCCGCCCAGCAGGATCACGACGAGCACGGCGGCGACGAGCCCACCGACGATGAGCAGGGCGGAGCGCTGTCCCCGCAGCCAGGCCCCGGCGGTGGGCCGGGTCGTCGTGGTGGTCACCGCAGCGCCGCCAGCTCGTCGTCGAGCGCGAGCACGTCGGACGCCTGTTCGCGGGTCGCCGGTCGGTCGCCGTAGCGCACCTGGTCGAAGAGTAGGGCACTGTCGTCGACGCGAGGCCGCTGGTGCGGGTACGACGTCGCGAGGGCGCCGGCCACCTCGTGCGCGGTCGCACCCGGGGCGTCGTCGAGCCGGCCGCGCTCGACCTGGCGCACCGTCAGGGCCCGGAAGGCGTCGACCACGGCGTCCTCGTGGCGACCCTCGGCGAGCGCCGCGTCCGCCCGGGCGCGCAGGTCGGCGGCGGTGACGGACTCGTCGGTCAGGACGGCGCCGGCCCCACCCGCACCGCGGGCCGTACGACGGGCCCGCGACAGCAGCCAGGTCAGCCCGCCGACCAGCAGCACGAGCACGAGCATCGCGGCGAACGTGGTCAGCGGGGGTGCGTCCGTCGCGGCGGCGAGCCCCTTGTCGATCTCGCGGGCGATCCAGCTGACGACCCGCTCGACGACGTTCTGGTCGTGGTAGTCCGGGTGCAGGAGCTCGCGGCGCAGCAGCGACCTCGCCTCGCGCGACGAGGGGTCGAGGGGTGGGTCGGACACCAGCAGCCGAGCGGGGCCGCCCGCGAGGGTGCCCACGACGAGCCCGCCGATCACGACCCGGTCCCGGTCACGACGGGGTGATCCCCGCCCGGGCCATCAGCTCCACGTCGTAGGCCTCCTTGCGCATCCGCTGGTCGAGGTACTGCAGCGAGGCGACGGTGGTCGTGAACGGGGCGACGAACGCCGCCGAGATCACGTTCGTGAGGGCGTTGGTGACCACCAGGCCGAGCACGGCGTACTTCACCGGCCCGCCACCCGCGAGGACGACCTGGCCGAGGATCGAGACCGGCGCGGCGAGCATGCCGCCCGCGATCTGGGCGATGAGCACGGTCAGCAGGGCGATGCCGAAGGTGCGCCAGAACTGTCTCCCGGTGAGCCGGAAGCCGCGCCCGACGGCTCCCAGCACGCCGACGTCCTCGAGCATCAGTGCGGGCACGGGGAGGTAGTAGACACGGATCCAGAACCAGCACAGGAAGCAGAGGAAGAGCGGCACCGACACGAGGCCGTAGATCGCGATCTGCCAGCCCGACGCCACGAGGACCACGACCACCCAGGTGAGGGCGTAGACGCCGATGATCGCGATGAGGAGCAGCCCGAGCAGGAAGGTGAGGCCGATCAGCTTCCAGCGCTTGCCGTGCGTCGCCCGCCAGGCCTCCGCCAGCGTGAGCCTCCGACCGATGGCCGCGGCGGCGGTCACGTGGGCGATCATCCCGGTCACGAGGACCAGGCCGATGGACTGGAGGATGCTGCCGAGGGCGAGCGAGCCGAACGAGCCGACCACGCCGAGCAGCTCGTCCCGGGACAGGTCACCGGAGGAGTCGTCGAGCGACAGGTCGACCGTCCAGGTGAGCAGGGCGGTGATGAGGACCGGGATCGCCATCGCGACCGCGGCGACGAGGACCGCGGACCCCACGGTCGCCTTCGGGTTGAACCGGATGATGCGGACGGCGGCGTCGTACATGTCGCCGAGCCCGAGCGGCCGCAGCGGCAGCGCGCCGGGCTTGTGGGCAGCACCGAGCATGCCGGGCGCGGGTGCCCAGGCCGGCCCG
>JAOPYB010000268.1 GCA_025964835.1 Nocardioides sp.
CTGGGGCTTCGCCTGGGGCGGCGACTGGCACTACACCGACCCGATGCACTTCGAGATGAACGCCCTGGTCAACCCGCGTTGAGCTCCCGGTAGCGTGCCCGCCATGCGCGCCGTCCAGGTCATCACCCCCACCGGTCCCTCCGACCTCGAGATCCGCGACGTCGCGGAGCCGACGCCCGGCCCCGACGACGTCCTCGTCGAGGTGCACCGGGTCGGCATCTCCTTCCCCGACCTGCTGCTGAGCAGGGGGGAGTACCAGCTGAAGCCGGAGCCGCCGTTCACGCTCGGCGTCGACTTCGCCGGCACCGTGGTCTCCGGCGGCGGCTTCGAGCCCGGCCAGCGGGTCGCGGGCGTGGGTGCCTACGGCGGGGCCGCCGAGCTGGTCGCCAACCCGGCGATGTTCACGTTCGCGATCCCCGACTCGATCTCGTACGACGAGGGCGCGGCGCTGCCGATGAACTACCTCACGGCCCAGTTCGCGCTCGCCGAGCGCGGCCAGCTCCGCGCCGGCGAGACCGTCCTCGTGCACGGCGCCGCCGGTGGCGTCGGCACCGCGACCATCCAGGTGGCGAAGGGGTACGGCGCGCGCACCATCGCCGTGGTCAGCTCGGACGAGAAGGCGGCGATGGCCAAGCGGGCCGGCGCCGACGAGACCGTGCTGGTCGAGGGCTTCAAGGACGCCGTGCTGGGGCTGACCGACGGCAAGGGCGTCGACGTGGTCATGGACGTCGTCGGGGGCGACATCTTCATGGACTCGCTGCGGGTGCTGGCCCCGCAGGGCCGCCTGCTCGTCGTCGGCTTCGCGTCCGGTCAGGGCATCCCGGAGGTCAAGGTCAACCGGCTGCTGCTCAACAACGTCGACGTCCGCGGCGTCGGGTGGGGCGCCTACGCGATGCTGCGGCCCGGCTACATGCAGGAGCAGTGGCGCGCGCTCGATCCGATGTTGGCCAGCGGCGTGGTCAAGCCGCCGATCGGCGCGACGTACGAGCTCGAGGAGTTCGGGCAGGCGCTCACCGACATGGACGAGCGCAGGACGCTGGGCAAGTCGGTGGTGAGGGTTCGCGACTGACGCCACTCACGCGGCGAGGTCGACGCGGCGGGTGCCGGTGTGGTCGACGAGGTAGACCGCGCCGTGGGGGTCGCGCCAGAGGTAGAGGCCCGGGAAGGGCTGCTTGACGGTCCACCTCCCGAAGGTCTTGATCCGGTGGTGGAAGGCCGTCATCGGCCCGTAGTTGCCCAGCCTCGACTGGCCGCCCGGTCGATCGGCACCGTGCTGGTAGGGCACGGTGTGGTCGATCTGTTGCTTCCGAGAGGTGTTGGAGGCGAAGGGGAAGGTGTCGGCCGGCGTCCTCAGATGCACGGCCTGTCTATGTCGGTCGGGGATGTCGTAGGCGTCGACGGGCGCCTGGCCCTCGATGTCGAGGACGGGCTGGATCGTGAACTGGGCCTGGGGGCCGAGCAGGTCGCGGACCCAGGTCTGGGTCACCGGACCGACGCCCTCGACCCGGGCGATCCCGGTGGGCTCGGGGCCGGCGTACATGTGGACGAACAGCATGACGGCGGGCAGCAGCGTGGCCGGGTCGATCGTGGGGGCTTCCGGGGGGCCGCCGTCGCCACCGGTCTCGGCCGGCTGGGCGGCGCGCCAGGCGGCGTACTCCTGCAGGAGCTGCACGGCCTGATGGGGGTTGGCCAGGATGAGCACGGCGAGCACCCGGCGCTCGTCGAGCGTGGTGTCGTCGCCGAGGGCCGCGAGCGCGTCGGCGAGGTGGGCGATGGTGGCGTCGAGCCTGGCGATGACCGGGAACGGGGCACGGATGTGGAAGCCGCGCATGCCGTCCTCGGTGGAGCGAGTGGGGTTGGCGTGCTGGTCGCGCCTGGCGCGGCGCTCGCGCTCCGCGGCGGCCTCGGGGTCGGCAGCGGCGACGGCGCCCTCCACAAGGGCCTCGAAGCGGCTCCACGGGATCCGGCCGTCGGCGGCCTCGACGACGCGTGAGTCGACGTAGGCGGCCTGCTCGGGGGTGAGGTCGCGGGTGCGCCGGGCGACGTGCCGGGCGTAGGACTCCTTGACCTCCAGGGCCTCGACGCGACGCCACAGCTGCGGGAGGCGGTGGTTGAGGTCGAGGGCGTCGGCCATCAGGACCCGCGCGGCCCAGGGGGTGAGCTGCAGCCGGGCGCCGAGCTCGGCGGCGCAGAACTCCGTGACCAGCGGGGTGCCCTCGCCGCCGAAGCGCACCGCGCGCTCGCGACCGGGAAGCGCGCTCCGCGCAGGGTCGAGGGTGTGCTCGTCGTGCAGGACCGCGAACCGGACCGCGAGGCGCAACACCTCGACCTCCGCACGCCGCCGGGTCCGGTGCAGGTCGTCGAGCCGGTCGAGGATCTCGGCCTCGTCCAGCTCGTCGATCTGCGGGACTTCGTTCATGAATCCAGTCAAGCACCGGGCACCGACATTGATGATGGCTCGAACAGCAGGCGTCGAACGCGCTGGGCTGCGGGGCACTCGCGGCGGAAAGACGCACGTCCCGGCCGGCGATCAGTCCGACGCGCGTAGTGCAAAGCTTCCAGGTGGGTCCTCCAAGATTCTGGCTGGCGAAAGTTCATGTAGCTCTGGGCTATCCGCAACATGGAGGTAGACAACACCTACGTAACCGTTGCCGCCGACCTTGACCGCCGTAAGAGTCGCTAGTCGGAGAGCACAGCCACCGCGGTCACGAGGCGGCGTGGCGAGGCACCATCTGCGGATCCATTACCGAGTGATGGCTACAGTCAACCAATCGAGCACGCGGAGCAACTGCGCATTGAACGAGTGTGCCTTGCGTCGACGGGTCGCCAGGACATCACTCCACGGCCCTTCGCAGCGGGTGAGAGCGAGCCGGCCATCTCCGGCCCCGGTGGCACGTTCAGGAGGACAGAACTCCTGAGTGGCGCAGTCGAGGTGCTCGAGGTGGTGTGGAGCGAGGATGTAGCGCAAAGGTCCTGAGACGCCGCGACCACCGGGCGCTGCCACGAGGCTGACGAACTGGGCCAGCTGGGCAGCACTTACGCTGGCGGACAATGCGGCAACGTTCTGGTTGCGAGGACCGGTTGCACGTCCTGACCGACGGATGTAGTCGGGGTCCTCGAGGAGGCCCTGCTGGTCGAGGGCGACTTCTCCCATGCGGAGCTGGCCCGAGCAGGCCATGCACGGCTGTCCGGGTACTAGCGTCTGGGAGCGCCAGTTCGCCCCTCGCATCTCTCCGTCAGAGAAGGTCTCGATGCTGATGCCGCCGTCGATGACTGGGATCAAGTCGGCGTAGGCGACGGCGTTGAGGACTGCGCGGGGCCAGGGCCGGTCGACGCACGAGAAGATGACGTCGTAGTCGAGCGCGATCGCGAGACCGGTGGGATCGCAGATGCTCATGTCATAGGTGGCGAGGTCCGGCGTGCCGGCAGTGGTGGCCGTCCTCATCAGCTGGGCGGCTACCTCGACCTTGGCGCGCTGTTGACGCGCGTCGCGTCGTGTGGCGCCGATCATCCGATCGAGGTTGAGGACCTCGACAGCGTCGTAGTCCATCACGGCGACGTGGACGATGCCGGTCGCGGCGAGCCGTTGCGCGACGTCGAGGCCGACGCTGCCGACTCCGACGACGAGGATGCGAAGGCGTGCGACGTCGGCCTGGATCCGAGGTCCCCAAGCTGAAACGGTACGTACCTGGGAGCCGGTTAGAGCCGGGGCTGGACGCATCTGGTCGTTCCAGGCCACTCGGAGCGTGTCGCCGACCACGCGGACGCTTTCGGCCCAGACCGGCTCATTTCCGTCAGTCCACTGTCGGGCTGACCAGGTGCTGTCCGCGCCGGCGAGCGTCATCCCGATCAGGGGGAGGCCTGTCATCGTCAGAGCGAGTCGCTTGAACGACTGCTCGCTGTCGTGGTCCTCGTAGCTCAACCCCTGCCAACCGCGCCCGCGCGGGTGGGAGTGGAGGACGACGATGCCCTGCCCGCTCTTCGCCGCTTCTGAGGCGACGCGGAGAACGTATTCGCCGGTGAACGAAGCGTTCCCGTGGACGAGGCGCTCGCCGTCCCGAGGGAGTTCCACCTGAGTGACCAGCATCGTCGTTCGTCGCGCGCCCGTCGAGACGGAGTAGGTCGCCAGGCATACGTCCTCCTGACCGTCCTCTCGCATCAGGTGTGATCGCAGGGCATCGTCGACATCGGCTGTCATCGCAACCGACACCGTCCGCTTCTTGGCGTCCACGACGTCAGGCGGCGTCCGCGATCGCCGAGGCGATCACACCGCGCACGTGGGCCAGCCACGACTGGATCGGCGGACGCGACATGTCCCACTGACCGATGTCGCGTGAGTGACGCTGCCAGCCGGGCAGGACCTCGGTCTGGTCGGCGTTCGTCGTGGCGAACTGCACGGAAGCCGGGAAGTGGAGCCAGTGCGGAGGCACGGCCGGCCAGCCCTGAAGTTCGCTGACGCCGACCCCGGTGTCGACGGACGCTCCGATGAGAGCGCCCGAGGTAGCGATGACCTGGTAGAGAACGACGCCGTGCTCTAGCGTCGCCTCCACGCCGACGGCGGCGAGGTCGGCCAGGAAGCCGACCTCGCCTACTCCTTCGGCGGCCACCTAGGCGACCGGCGCGGTCTGGCGCACGGTAACGAACTCGTCGCCGTCCTCGATGTCGACGACGTGGGTGTCCTTGTAGGTCTTGTACTCGCCGTTGCGCTTGACCTTGGCGAGGTCGTACTCGGAGGCTGCCAGGCCCGCGAGTCGCAGCATCGCCGCAGCCTCCTGGTCGTCGTCGCGAGACGTGTACGCCACGCCGTCGATCGTGAAGGTGATCTTCTTGCGGCTCTCCTGGTGCTCGGCCATCGCTGGCTCCTCAATCTCGGGGTTGTCCGCCGTGCGGGGGACTCGCCCAGTGTATCAGCAAAGCGTCACCACATTATTTGTGGCGTGTCGCAGCGTGTCATCAGAGAGTCACTGGAGGTGTACCGTCTCGCGTATGTCCCCCAATCCGACTGCTTTACCCATGCACAAGAACAAGGGCGGCTTCCGGTGACGAACGGAGGCGACGGCAGCTCCGAAGTCGAACGGCTAGACCTGGGGCAGTTGGGCAGCCTGCTGAGAGAACGACGCGGAAACCTCTCCTTGAGACAAGCCGCGGCCGACGCCGGCGTCAGCTTCAGCACCTTCACCCGCATCGAGGGCGGCTCCCAGCCTGACCTCACCTCCTTCACCCTTCTCTGCGCCTGGTTGGGCGTGTCTCCCAGCCAGTTCTTCACCCCAGTTGCGGCACGTGCGGCGGACCCGGTGGAGCAGGCCATCTCGCATCTGGCCTCCG
>JAOPYB010000297.1 GCA_025964835.1 Nocardioides sp.
TCCGGGCGCTCGTCGGAGGCGAGCACGTCGAAGTGGGCGTCACCCTGCGAGCGCACGAACGCGCCCAGGTCGCCGATCCGGGACTGGTAGACGTCGGTGAACTTCTCCAGGTCCTCGAGCAGCTCCCTCGTGGTGTTGCGGTGGGTGCTGCGGGTGCCCCGGATGCCGAGGGTGCCGCGGGTCTCGTTGTTGTCCCAGGCCACCACGCCGCCACCGCGGACGGTGCCGAAGGTGTAGCCGGCGGCGAGGACGCCGGTCGTCTTGGCCGCACCGCCCTTGGGGTTGATGAACGCGATGGTGCGCGGGCCGTCGAAGTCCTTCTGCAGCACCGAGCGGTCCCGCTCGTAGGCGAGCTCGGCGGGGCCCATCCGCGGCGCGATCAGGCCGCCGCTCCAGCGGCGCACGTTGCCGCGCCAGCCCCACGAGGCGGGGCCGTGCTCCTGGGACTCGTCGCGCCGGTCCAGGAAGTCGGTGGCCGTCATGAAGCGACGCACCTCGGCGGACTCGTCGTCGCCACCGGGGCCGGCGCCCGGGTCCGGCGGGCGCGGCGCGGTCTGAGCGGGCTGGTGCGCCGCCGCCTGGGTCGGGGGCGGCACCGACTGCTGGGCCGACTGCTGGGCCGACTGCTGGGCCGGCGGACGCGCCGGCGGCTGGTACGACGGCTGCTGGGGCTGGTAGGTCCCACCCTGGAGCGGCACCTCGCGCGTCCCCCCGCTCGGCCGGGCCGGGGGCTGGCTGGGCGGCGGGGTCCAGCTGGGCGGACCCTGCGGAGGCTGCTGAGCCGCGTGGCCGGGCAGCGGGTCGGTGAGCGGGTCGCCGTACACCGTGCGCTGCGGCGGCCCGGACGGGGGCGGTCCGGCCGGCGGCGGGGGCGGGTTCGCGGCCAGCTGGCTGGCGGCGTAGGCGTTGAGCTCCTCCGGCGTGTAGAGCCGGTCGCTGGTGTCGGAGAGGTCGTCGTCCGGACGGGCGCCCGCGTTCGACGGGTCCTGCGGTGACTGGTCCTGCGTCATCGGGTTCCTTCGTTGCTGGTCGGTCGGCGTTCGGGGAGCCTACGCGCGCTCGCACGCGCTGGTGCGGGGCCCGACGGGAGCATTGCCCGCGCCGTACCCACCCAAACCAGATCCGGTCAGAGGTCCAGATCGGCGAGTGCCGTCTCGATCGCGCTGTGCAGCGTCGGGAAGGCGAAGTGCATGCCGCGCAGGGTGGCGACGGGCACCTCGGCGTGGACGGCGGTCGAGAGCAGGCCGACGACCTCGCCGCCGAACGGGCTGACCACCGTCGCGCCGACGAGGATCCCCCGGTCGGCGTCCGCGACCACCTTCACGACGCCGTCGGTCTCGTGGATCCAGCCCCGGCTCGAGGAGCCGACGTCGGCGGTTCCGGTGCGGACCCGGAGGCCGGCGTCGCGGGCCTGCTGCTCGGTCAGGCCGACCGCGCCGACCTCGGGCTCGGTGAACGTCACCCGGGAGACCGCGCGGTAGTCGGCCCACGGACCGTTCTCGCCGAGGAGGTCGCGGACGGCGACGGCGGCCTGGTACGTCGCGACGTGCGTGTAGGCGCCCTTCCCGGTGATGTCGCCGATCGCCCAGAGCCGCTCGGCGGCGCGCATCCGCTCGTCGGTCCGGATGCGGTCGGCGCCGTCGTCCAGCCCCACGGTGTCCAGCCCGAGGCCGGAGAGGTTGGGGCTGCGGCCGGCTGCGACCAGCAGCCGCTCGGCGCCGACGCTCTCGCCCGTGCCCTCGTCGCCCAGAGTGAGGCGAAAGCCGTCCGGGTCGTGGGACACCGCCGAGATGTCGACGCCCGCCCGGACGTCGACCCCGTCTCGCCGGAGCGCCCGGAGCACGATGTCGGCGGCCTCCGGCTCCTCGGGCCCCAGCAGCCGGTCGGACGCCTCGACGAGGGTCACGGCCACCCCGAACCGCTGGAACACCTGCGTCAGCTCGGCCCCGACGGCGCCGCCGCCGACGACGAGCAGGCTCGAGGGCAGCTCGGTGAGCCGCACGACCTCGCGGTTGGTCCAGTACGGCGTGCCGGACAGCCCGGGGATCGGGAGCTCGGCCGGGTCGGTGCCGGTGCCGAGCACGACGCCGCGCGCCGCGACGTACACCGTGCTCCCGCTGTGGCTCTCGACGACGACCCGTCCCGGGCCGGCAAGCCGGCCGGTGCCGTGCACGACGTCGGCACCGGCGCTGCGGAGGTCCTCGACATGGGACTCGTCGGACCAGTCCGCGGTGATCTCGCGGATCCGCCGCGCCACCGGCGCCCAGTCGGGACGCACGTCGGCGTGGCCGGCGAACGTGTCCACCCGCCGTGCCTCGGCGAGCACGTCGGAGGCCCGGATCATCAGCTTCGACGGGGTGCAGCCGTAGAACGGGCACTCGCCGCCGACGAGGTTCTTCTCGACGGCGACCACCCGCAGGCCAGCCTCCGCGAGTCGGCGCGCCGCGTTCTTACCGCCCGGACCGAGCCCGATCACGACCACGTCGACGTCTGTGGTGTCCCCCATCAACGCGACAGGTGCCTGGCCCGGGCGAAGCAGAAGAGCCCGTAGCAGGCGATGCCGAGGGCCAGCACCACGAGGAGCACCTGGCCGAACGGCTGCTGGAGAACCTTGTGCAGGGCCTGGTCGAGGCCGCCTGACTTCTTCGCCTCGTGGGTGTAGGCGGCGTAGACGAACAGGCCACCGACGACGAGGAAGGCGACCCCCTTGGCCAGGTAGCCGGCCTTGCCGAACCAGATGTAGGCCTGGCCGGCGTCCCCGCTCTTGCCCTCGGCGGTGAGGTGCTCACGGAACTTCTCGGTCAACGCGCGCCGGCCCAGGTTGAGCCCGTAGCCGATGATCGCGATCCCGACCAGCGCCACGATCCAGCGACCGGCCGGTAGGTCCATCAGCCGGGCCGTGGTGGAGTCCTGGCCCTTGGACGACGAGCCCGAGCCCATTGCCACCCGGAGGGCGCTGACGCCGATGGAGCCGTAGATCACCGCCTTGCCGAGCGAGGTGAGGCGCTTGCGGAGCCGCTTGCCGCCGTCCTCGTCGCGGTGCCCCGCGGCGGCCTCGACGAGCCGCCACACGACCAGCAGGAACATCCCGACCGCGATCAGCCAGATCAGCACCTCGCCGAACGGCTCCTTCGCGAGCTGCTGCATCGCGCCCTTGCTCGACGCGGACCCGGAGCTGTCACCGAAGGCCAGCTGCAGCGCCAGCCAGGCGATCATCAGGTGCACGACGCCGTAGGCCATCAGGCCGATCCGGATCGCGTGGTCGAGCCAGTCACTGCCGTCCGCGCGGCGTCCCAGTCGGTCCGCGGTGCTGCTCACGTCGCCCATGGGAGGGAACCCTAGGCGATCACTCGGGCCAGGCACTCAGGACAGGTCGGCCAGCGCTGTCTCGATCGCGCGGTGGAACGTGGGGTAGGCGAAGATCATCGACCGCAGCGTGGCGGTCGGCACCTGCGCGTGCACGGCGACCGCCAGGAAGCCGAGGATCTCCCCACCGGCGGGTCCCATCGCGGTCGCGCCGACGAGCACGCCGCGGTCGGCGTCCTCGACGAGCTTGATCAGGCCCCGGGCGCCCGGCCCGTGCACGAAGCCCCGGGACGACTGCTCGAGCGGCGTCGACCCGACCCGGACGTTCAGCCCCGCGGCCCGCGCCCGCTGTTCGGTCATCCCCACGCCGCCGACCTCCGGGTCGGTGAACGTCGTGTGCGGGACCGCGTGGTACGCCGCCGGGGGGCCGTCCTCTCCGGTGATGTCGCGCAGCGCGATCGCGGACTGGTACATCGACACGTGCGTGAACGCGCCCTTGCCGGTCACGTCGCCGACGGCCCAGAGCTTCTCCCCGGCCCGCATCCGGTCGTCGACGTCGACGGTCCGGTCGGACGCGCTGAGACCGACGGTCTCCAGGCCGATGTCATCGAGGTTGGGGGTCCGGCCTGCTGCGACCAGCAGGTGCTCGGCCGTGATGGTCTCGTCACCCACCACGACCTCGAAGCTGCCGTCGGCGTGGGAGACCGAGTCGATCGAGATCCCGGCCAGCACCCGGATGCCCTCGGCCACGAAGATCTCCTGGAGGATCTCGGACGCCTCCGGCTCGCTGGGCCCGAGGAGGCGCGGCCCGACCTCGAGCACCGTGACCTCGACGCCGAACCGGGCGAAGACCTGGGCCATCTCGCACCCGATCGGTCCGCCGCCGATCACGACCAGCGACGAGGGGAGCTCCGTGACGCGGACGGCATCGCGGTTCGTCCAGTACGGCGTGCCTGCGAGCCCGTCGATCGGCAGCTCCGCCGGCCTGGTGCCGGGGTTGAGGACGACACCGCGGCGGGCCGCGTACGTCGGTCCCGCGCTGCCGTCGGGCAGCTCCACCGTCACCCGGCCGGGGCCCGCCAGCCGACCAACACCGCGGAGGACGACGGCGCCGGCGTCCTCGAGCCGCTCGACCGCGATCGCGTCGTCCCAGCCGCTGGTGGCCTCCTCGTCGATGCGCTTCGCCACGGGCGCCCAGGACGCGACGACGGTGGCCTCACCGGCCAGCGTGCCGACCCGGTGGGCCTCCGCCAGGGAGTCCGCCGCCCGCACCATCATCTTCGACGGGATGCAGCCGTAGTAGGGGCACTCGCCGCCGACTAGGTGCTTGTCGACCACGACGACGTCCAGGCCGGCCTTGGCGGCGCCGCTCGCCAGGGACTCGCCTCCCGGGCCCGCCCCGATCACGACCAGGTCGCACTCGATGTCATCGCTCATGCGCCCAGCATCGCCGACAGGTCAAGCGAGCGGAGCCGCGTCAGCGGATCCGCTGATGGTGGTCGAGCAAGCGGCGCGACTGAGGAACGAAGTCGCGACCCGCGTGTCGAGACCCGGTCAGGCGAAAGGCAACCGCAACCACGGCGCCTCGGTGGTCGAAGAAGGCCGCGCAGCGACCGGCGCTCTCGTTGGTCGAGGAGGTCGCGCAGCGACCGGCGCTCTCGCTGGTCGAGGAGGTCGCGCAGCGACCGGCCCTCTCGCTGGTCGAGGAGGTCGCGCAGCGACCGGCCCTCTCGTTGGTCGAGTAGGTCGCGCAGCGACCGTATCGAGACCCTCGCTCTTTACCGGGTTTCGTGGTTGCCGCTTGCTTCGGTACAGGAACCTGGTTGCGGCCTGC
>JAOPYB010000312.1 GCA_025964835.1 Nocardioides sp.
TTCCCCATCGGCGTGCTCCTCTACTGGACCACCTCCAACCTGTGGACGATGTGCCAGCAGTTCTACGTGATCCGCAACAACCCGGCTCCCGGCACCCCGGCCGCGCAGGCCAAGGCCGACCGGGACGCCGCCAAGGCAGCCCGGCACGGCACCCCCGAGACCGCACTCGAGGCCGCCCCCGAGACCGAGCCGGACCGGCGCCCCGCGGTGCGCCAGCAGCCCAGGAAGAAGACCAAGCAACAGCGCAAGAGGTCCGTTGGCAAGCCCGCGGACACCCCGATCACCAACGAGGGAGACCAGCAGTGAGCGAGTCAGAGACCGAGCGGGCCACCGAGGTCGAGGCCGAGCCCGCGAGCGGTGGGGCCGTGCAGCCCGACGAGACCGACGAGACCGACGAGGCCGGCACGGGCAGTGACCACGATGACGTCGACGACGCTCCGGCCCCCCGCGTGGACCGGCTCAAGCAGCTGGAGAACGAGGGCGACATCGCGGCCGACTACCTGGAGGAGCTGCTGGACATCGCCGACCTCGACGGCGACCTGGACATGGATGTCGAGGGCGACCGGGCCGCGGTCTCGATCGTGGGCGCGGACCTCAACCAGCTCGTCGGCGCCAACGGTGAGGTGCTCGACGCGCTCCAGGAACTGACCCGCCTCGCGGTGTACCGCGAGACCGGCGAACGCTCCCGCCTGATGCTGGACATCTCCGGCTACCGCGCGAACAGGCGCGAGGAGCTGATCAAGCTTGCCGAGGAGACGATTGCCCGGGTGCGCGAGAGTGGAGAGCCCGTCTCGCTCACGCCGATGACCCCCTTCGAGCGCAAGGTCGTCCATGACGCCGTGGCCGCCGCCGGGTTGAGCTCGGAGTCGGAGGGCGTCGAGCCGCGACGCTACGTGGTGATCCTCGCGGACTGATCCGATGACCGGTGTTTCACGTGAAACAACGCCGACACCCTCCGCGCCGGACGTGGCGCGGAGGGTGTTTCCGCATGCGCGCCTGGGTGCCGCGGAGCGGTACGCCGAGTTGCTGGCGACCGAGGGCGTCACCCGCGGCCTGATCGGTCCGCGGGAGGCACCCCGGCTCTGGGACCGGCACCTGCTGAACTGCGCGGTGCTCGGGGAGCTGCTGCCGGCGGGCGCCTCCGTCTGCGACATCGGCTCCGGCGCCGGGCTGCCGGGCCTGGTGCTCGCGATCGCCCGCCCGGACCTGCGGATCACGCTGGTCGAGCCCCTGCTGAGGCGGACCAGCTTCCTCGACGAGGTGGTCGTCGAACTGGGTCTCGAGCACGTCGAGGTGGTGCGGGGCCGCGCCGAGGCGCTGCACGGCCAGCGCCGCTTCGAGGTCGTCACGTCCCGCGCGGTCGCCCCCCTGGGTCGGCTGCTGGAGTGGTCGATGCCGTTGGTGGAGCCCACCGGCGCCCTGGTCGCGATGAAGGGCTCCTCGGTGGCCACCGAGGTGAGTGAGGCGGCCGAGGACCTGCGGCGGCTCGGGTGCGCCGAGCCGGAGGTGCACGTGCTCGGCCGGGACCTCCTCGAGTCCACAACCGTCGCCCTGCGGGTGGCCTGGGCCGAGCCCGGGCGGGTATCTTGGCCGCTTGCGGACGAGCGGCCAGGCATCCCGGGACCCGGGGCGCGCCGCCGCCCGACATCGAAGCGGAGGCGGGGCGCGTGACGGACGACTCCGGCCAGGGGGCCGCCGACGACGCCGCGGTCCAGACCGGTCCGGCAAAGTTTTCCACCGGTGCGGTCCCGCCCACGGAGCCGAGTTATCCACAGGTTGGCCCCGGTCATCCACAACCCGAGACGGACACCGACGACGCCGTGGTTTCACGTGAAACATCGTCCACCCGCCCGTTCACCGTGCGCACCGCCGGTGACCTGGCCGACGCCGGGCCGGTGTTCGACGACCTCGCGACCCCCCTGGCCCGAGCCGCCGAGCACTCGGTGCTCGCCCGGACGGGAGCCCGGCTGCGCCCGGCGCTCCCCCGGCCGGGCGCCACCCGGGTGATGGTCGTGGCGAACCAGAAGGGCGGGGTCGGCAAGACCACCTCGACCGTGAACGTCGCCGCAGCCCTCGCCCAGCTCGGTCAGCGGGTGCTGGTGATCGACCTCGACCCCCAGGGCAACGCGTCCACGGCGCTGGCCGTCGACCACCGGCGCGGGACCCCCTCGACGTACGACGCGCTGGTCGACGGCGTGCCGCTCGAGGAGGTCGTGGCCACCTGCCCCGACGTCGAGAACCTCTTCGTGGTCCCGGCCACGATCGACCTGGCCGGCGCCGAGATCGAGCTGGTCAGCGTCGTGGCCCGGGAGAACCGGCTGCGCCGGGCGATCGAGGCGCACCCCCTCGTGGGGTCCGCCGAGGCTGCCGGCGAGGAGCGCTTCGACTTCGTCCTGATCGACTGCCCCCCCTCCCTGGGCCTGTTGACCCTCAACGCGCTCTGCGCGGGCGCGGAGATGCTGATCCCCATCCAGGCCGAGTACTACGCCCTCGAGGGCCTCGGCCAGCTGCTCGAGACCGTCGATATGGTCCGGGCCCACCTCAACCCGCACCTGGCGGTCTCCACGATCCTGGTGACGATGTACGACGCCCGCACCCGGCTCGCGGCCGGTGTCGCCGACGAGGTCCGCGAGCATTTCGGTGACCTCGTCGTGAAGACCACGATCCCCCGCTCGGTGCGGGTCTCCGAGGCGCCGTCCTACGCCCAGACCGTGATGACCTACGATCCGGGCTCTCCGGGAGCGCTCAGCTACCTCGAGGCCGCCCGCGAGATCGCCACCAAGGGAGCACCCTCATGAACGCCGCCAATCCGGGCCGCCCGCCGCAGCGCCGGGGTCTGGGCCGCGGCCTCGGCTCGCTGATCCCCACCTCGCCCGCGTCGCCACCCACCTCCCACGACACGCCGCCCGGTCGGGTCCCGGATCCCGGCGCAGCGGCGTCGCGCGATGGTGTCACCGGCGGTGAGACCGCGCCGACGGACGGGGCTGCGCACGCGGGTGCCTACTTCTCCGAGATCCCCGTCGGTCGGATCGTCCCGAACCCCGTGCAGCCGCGCCAGGTCTTCGACGAGGACGCCATGGCCGAGCTCGTGCACTCGATCCGCGAGGTGGGGCTGCTCCAGCCGGTCGTGGTCCGCCGGACGGGGCCCGAGACGTTCGAGCTGGTCATGGGCGAGCGCCGGTGGCGCGCCTCCCAGCAGGCCGGGCTCGAGGCGATCCCCGCGATCGTCCGGGAGACCGACGACAACGACATGCTCCGCGACGCGCTGCTGGAGAACCTGCACCGCTCCCAGCTCAACCCGCTGGAGGAGGCGGCGGCCTACTCCCAGATGCTCGAGGACTTCGGCTGCACCCATGACGAGCTCGCCGCACGCATCGGCCGGTCGCGGCCCCAGATCAGCAACACCATCCGGCTGCTCAAGCTGAGCCCGGCCGTCCAGCGCCGGCTCGCCGCCGGGGTCCTCTCGGCCGGCCACGCCCGCTCCCTGCTCGCGGTGGAGAACCCGGAGATCCAGGACCGCCTCGCCCAGCGGGTGGTCGCCGAGGGCATCAGCGTTCGCGGCCTGGAGGAGATCGTGGCGGTCGGCGACACCGGATCCGGTGCTCCCCGGAGCGTGCGCCGCAAGCCCACCGCGCCCGGGCTCGCCGACCTGGCCGAGCGGCTCTCCGACCGGCTCGAGACGCGGGTGCGCGTCGAGCTCGGCAAGAGCAAGGGCAAGATCACCGTCGAGTTCGCGTCGCTCGACGACCTGCAGCGGATCGTCGACGTGATGGACCCGCGCAACCGAAACGACCGCCCGATCTGAGCCACTTCACGCTCAGGAACGGCCTGTTAAGCAACACATCGATCTATCAGTAAAGAGATAAGTCGATAAATCAACCAAGAGCTGAACGCCTGATCGTCCCACGGAGCGGGCTCAGGCCTTCTTCTTGGCGGCGCGCTTGGCCGCACGTGCGGCGGCCCGCTCGCGCTTCTCGGCGGCGTCCAGCTGGAGGGCCTCCTCGGGCGTCGGGGCACCGCCGCCGAGGCGGGCCGGCACCCACCAGGACCCGGCCGGTTGTTCGTCCGCGGGGTAGCCGCGGATCGTCTCCTCGAGCATCTCGCCCATCACGCGGTGCAGCTCCGCCGTCTGCTGCACCGCGTTCTCGACGGTGGGGTACAGGGGAGCGCCGACGGTGATCGCGATGGTCTTGCCCCGGGAGAAGTCCTTGGGGTGGTCCTTGGTCATCATCCGCTGGGTGCCCCAGAGGATCACGGGGACGAGCGGCACCCCGGCCTCCGCGGCGATCCGCACGGCCCCGCTCTTGAACTCCTTGAGCTCCATGGACCGCGAGATCGTGGCCTCGGGGAAGATCCCCACCGCCTCGCCCGCGCGGAGGTACTCGATGGCCGAGCGGTACGACGCCAGCCCCTCGCCGCGGTCCACCTCGATGTGGTGCAGCGAGCGCATCAGCGGACCGGCGAGACCGTGGTCGAAGATCTCCCGCTTCGCCATGAAGCGCACCTTGCGGCCCGAGGGGTTGGCCGCGAACCCGCCGTAGATGAAGTCGACGTACCCGATGTGGTTGTAGGCGAGCATCACCCCACCGGTGCGCGGGACGTGCTCGGTCCCGGTCATCTGGAAGCGTTGGCCGAGGACCTTGAAGGCGACCTTGGCGGTGGCGATGACCGGGGGGTAGGTGATGTCGCGCATGCGGTGAGCCTAGATGAGGGGGCGCTGGTCCCGGAGCCCGTCAGCGCCGCATGGCGAGGAAGTCGGCGATCCGGCCGATGGCCTCCTCGAGCATGGCGACGTCGGGGAGCGTGACGAGCCGGAAGTGGTCGGTGTGCGGCCAGTTGAAGCCGGTGCCGTGCGTGACCAGGAGCTTCTTGGCACGCAGCAGCTCGATGACGAACAGCTCGTCGTCCTCGATCGGGTAGATCTCGGGGTCCAGGCGGGGGAAGCAGTAGAGCGCGCCCCGGGGCTTCACGCTCGAGACGCCCGGGATCTCGTTCAGCAGGCGGTGGGCGAGCATGCTCTGCTCGTAGTAGCGCCCGCCCGGGACGATCAGCTCCTCGACGGACTGGTAGCCGCCGAGGGCCGTCTGGATCGCGTGCTGGGCCGGCACGTTGGCGCACATCCGCATGTTCGCGATGAGCGTGAGCCCCTCGAGGAAGTCGGCCGCGATCTCCTTGGGGCCGGAGATCATCACCCAGCCCGCGCGGTAGCCGCAGACCCGGTAGGCCTTCGAGAGGCCGCTGAAGGTCAGGCAGAGCACGTCGTGACCGGCGTACGTCGCCGCGTGGTGGTGCACGGCGTCCTCGAACAGGATCTTCTCGTAGATCTCGTCGGCCATCACGACCAGGTCGTGGCGCCGGGCGATGTCGACCAGGCCCTTGACGATGTCCTCGCTGTAGACCGCCCCGGTCGGGTTGTTCGGGTTGATGATCACCAGGGCGTGGGTGTTCTCGGTGATCTTGGCCTCGACGTCGGCGAGGTCGGGATTCCAGTCGTTGTCCTCGTCGCAGCGGTAGTGCACGGCGGTGCCGCCGGCGAGCGTGACGGCGCCCGTCCACAGCGGGTAGTCGGGCGCCGGCACCAGGATCTCGTTGCCGTCGTCGACGAAGGCCTGGAGGACCATCGAGATCAGCTCGGAGACGCCGTTGCCGATGAAGACGTCCTCGACGCTCACGTCACGCAACCCGCGGGACTGGTAGTAGTTCATCACCGCGGTGCGGGCCTCGTAGATGCCGCGCGAGTCGGCGTACCCCTGGGACTCCGGGAGGTGGTGGATCATGTCGGCCACGATCGCCTCGGGCGCCTCGAAGCCGAACGGCGCGGTGTTGCCGATGTTCAGCTTGAGGATGCGGTGCCCCTCGCTCTCGAGGCGCTGGGCCTCGACGAGGATGGGCCCGCGCACGTCGTAGCGGACTCCTCGGAGTTTTCTGCTCTGCCGGATCTCTCGCACCCCACCATCCTCGCAGGCGCGGATCTACGATGAGGGGAAGGGGAGGAGGCGCGAGATGTCCCGCAAGATCGTCCGGCTCACGCTGGACCACCTGGACACGATCACGGCTCCCTGCCGCTCCTGCCTCTTCTGGGAGCTCGACCCGGTTCGGCGCGCGCGCGTCGAGGACGCCTGCGCCGAGAAGGACGCCTGGGTCTCGGAGGTGCTGCGCGGGTGGGGGTCGTGCGGCCGGGTCGCGCTCGTCGACGACGCGGTCGTCGGCTACCTCGTCTACGCGCCGGA
>JAOPYB010000314.1 GCA_025964835.1 Nocardioides sp.
TCCGGTCGCTGTCGACGTACACCCCCGGCACCTTCGAGGGCTGGCTGCACCGGATCACGACCAACCTCTTCCTCGACCAGGCCCGCCGCAAGCAGCGGATCCGCTTCGACGCCCTGTCCGACGAGCGCGCCGACCGGCTGACCAGCACGACCCCGACCCCCGACGTGGCCTACGCCGACCAGACCTTCGACGACGACATCGAGCGCGCACTCGCGACGCTGCCGCCGGACTTCCGCGCGGCGGTCGTGCTCTGCGATGTCGAGGGCCTGACGTATGAGGAGATCGCCGAGATCCTCGGCGCCAAGCTCGGCACCGTCCGCTCGCGCATCCACCGCGGCCGCGCCATGCTGCGCACGGCGCTGGCCCACCGCGCCCCGCGGGGCGGCCGGGCCCGCTACTCCGGCCCCGCCACCGCGCCCGGTGTCCTCTCCGGATGGGGGACCGCCACGTGATCGGACACCTCGGACCGCGCGTCAGCGCCCTGCTCGACGGCCAGCTCCCCCCGGAGGAGGCCGAGCGTGCGTGGGCCCACGTCCACGCCTGCCACGCATGTCGCGACCTGGTCGAGCGCGAGGGCTGGGTCAAGACCCGGCTCGCCGGCCTCTCCTTCGGCGCCGGTTCGGCCCCCGAGCACCTCAAGGGCTCGCTCCTGGGCGGACCCGCCGGCCTGCCCCCGGGTGACGCCTACCTCGCCATGGCCGGCACGCACGGCCACCGGCTCCGCCGCAACGGCGGGCTGGTCGCGATCGGCGGCGGCGCCGTCGGCGCGGCCGTGATGGGCGTGCTCGCCCTCGGGCTGGCCCCGGCCGACGCACCGGTCGACCGGCGCGCCCCCGTGACTCACCTGGTGCGGCCCTCCGACGCCCCCCGCGTGGTCACGCCGACGCTCACCCCGGTGGCCAGTCCGGCCCGCCGCGAGCGCACCCCGTAGGCCCGATTTTCGGGCTTGGGTCAAGATAGGGATGTGAACGACGACGACCAGCGGCCCGAGCCCGGTCCAGACCGCCCCGACGCTCCGCTCGGTGACGGGTCCGGTGACGGGTCCGCAGACGGTCCCGCGGACGGTCCCGCGGACGGTCCCACCGAGGCCGGCCCGGACGACACCGAGCCGACCCAGCCGCTGGGCTTCGCCCGGCCCACCGAGCCCCCGGCCCCGTCCTGGGTGCCGCCCACGACCCAGCCGCCGCCGCTGCAGTGGTCGCCGTTCCCGCCACCCGGCACCCAGCCGCTCCCGCCCGGTCCCGCCCAGCACGTCGCGCCACGCGGGCGCGTGCCCGGCTGGATCTGGCCCCTGATCGCCACGGTCGCGCTGGTCGTGGGGGTGGTGGGCGGGGTCGCGGGCGGAGTCGCCTACGACCAGCTCACCGACGACGACACCCCGGGCACCGTGTCGAGCGGACTGAGCGGTGTCGACACCGTCTCCGTGCCGCCGCTCGCCGATGACAACGGCTCGGTCGCCGCGGTCGCCCAGGCGCTGCTCCCGAGCACCGTCCAGATCTCCGCCGAGTTCAACGGCCAGAAGGGCGGCGCCACCGGCTCCGGCTTCGTGCTGGACCGCCAGGGCCACGTCATCACCAACAACCACGTCGTCGCCGACGCGGCGTCCGACGACGGCCCGATCGAGATCGTCGACCAGGACGGGAACCGCTACGAGGCCACGATCGTCGGCCGCAGCCCCGTCTACGACCTCGCCGTGCTCTACGCCGAGGGCGCCAAAGGCCTCAAGCCGGCCGCGCTCGGCGCCTCCCAGGCCCTGCGTGTCGGTGAGGGCGTGGTCGCCTTCGGGTCACCGCTGGGGCTCAGCTCCACGGTCACCGCCGGCATCGTGAGCGCCCTGCACCGCCCGGTCACCACGGGCGACTCCGGTGACGACTCGTCGTACATCAACGCGGTGCAGACCGACGCCGCCATCAACCCCGGCAACTCCGGGGGCCCGCTGGTCAACCTGCGTGGTGAGGTGGTCGGCGTCAACTCGGCGATCGCCACCACCGGCGGCACCGCGGACGGCGAGTCGGGCAACATCGGCGTCGGGTTCGCGATCCCCATCGAGCAGGTCCGGACCACGGCCGACCAGATCCTGCGCACCGGCGAGGCGCGCTACCCCGTCATCGGGGCAAAGGTCCAGACCGGTCAGGACGACGGCAAGGGGGCCGAGATCGACGAGGTCGTCGCGGACACCCCGGCCGAGAAGAGCGGCCTCGAGAAGGGCGACGTCGTGACCGCCGTCGACGGCGAGCGGGTCACCGACGGCATCGCGCTGATCGTGGCGATCCGCTCGCACCAGCCCGGCGAGACCCTGGAGTTCACGGTCGACCGGGCGGGCGAGGAGCAGACGCTCACGATCACGCTCGGCTCCGAGGTGGGTTGAGCCGGGTTTCGGTGATCGCCGGGCTTCGGTGATCGAGTAGGGCGCGCCGCGCCCGTATCGAGATCCAGCGCCCGGGTCGCGACCGCGTTCCTCGGTGGCGCCGCTCGCTCGATCACCATCATCGGGTCCGCTCGCGCGTCCCCGATCAGGCCTCGGGGCGCTGCTCTGCCTCGACGTACGGGTGCTCGTCGACGAAGGTCCTGGTCTGGGCGTACATCCGCTGGATGAACTCCTCGAGCTGGGCCGACTCCACCCGCCACTGACCGCGCCCACCGATCTTGATCGCCGCGAGGTCGCCGCGCCGCACCAGGGCGTAGACCTGCGCGCTGGAGGTGTTCAGGACCTCCGCGACGTCGGCGAGCGTGAGGAAGCGGGGCGTGCCGGGCATGGCCCCATGCTCCCACTTCCGGTCCGCGCGTCGACCCAGGCTTCCCGCGGGCTGTGGAGGAAGGGGTGACCGGGAGCCGCGCGGACTGCATGATGTTGGCGTGGCCAGGAATCTCGGGGCACCCACGTCGACGGCGGCTGCCGCCCCCGCCGTGCGCGCCGCCACGCCCGGGTGGCGCGACCCGCGCCTGTGGGTCGGGGTCCTGATCGTGACCGTCTCCGTCGTGGCGGGCGCGCGCCTGCTGGGTGCCGCCGACGACACCGTGTCGGTCTGGTCGGCCGCGTCGGACCTGGGGGCCGGCGACACGCTGACGGCCGACGACCTGGTCTCCACCCGCGTCCGCTTCGCCGACGACGGGGACCTCGACGGCTACTTCACCGTCGGCGACGAGCTGCCGGCCGACCTCGAGCTCACCCGCGGCGTCGGTGCCGGCGAGCTGCTGCCCCGGGCCGCGGTCGGCTCTGCCGGCGACAGCGAGCTGCTCCAGGTCCCGATCGCCGTCGACGCCGGGCAGGTGCCCGGCTCGGTCCAGTCGGGCTCGGTCGTCGACGTCTACCTGGTGCCCTCCTCCGCCACCCGGTCCCGTCCGGGCGGGAAGGCTGCCGGGGCGTCCGCCGGGCCCGCACTCTCCGCCGTCACCGTCGTCGAGGCGCCGCCGCTCGACGAGGGGTTCGCCGCCACCGGCCAGCGACAGCTGGTGCTGGCGGTCGACGACGCGGGCGCCCGCCGCTTCTTCGCGCTGCTGGGTTCGCTCGACAGCCCGGTGATCACCGTCGTGCGCCGGGGCTGACCGTGGTCGTCGTCCTGCTCGTCGCGTCGGGTGCGGGCTGGGAGTCCCCCGCCCTGCGGCTGCTCACCGACCACCCCGGCGTAGTCGTGCTCAAGCGGTGCGTCGACGTCGACGACCTGCTCGCGACCGCGACGGCCGGGCAGGCCGACGTCGCGGTCCTGGGGCTGGACTCGCCGGGTCTCGACCTCGCCGCCACCGACCACCTCCGCAAGCACCACGTGCGGCCGGTCGCGGTGGTGGCGGCCGGCGCTCCGCCCGAGGCCGCCCGCCTGCGGGCGTCGCGCATCGGGATCCGCGCGCTGGTCACCGAGGACGCCCTCGACACCCTGCCGGAGGCCGTCACCTCGGCGGAGACGCCGCCGACGACCCGGATCCGCGGTGAGTCACCCGTCCCCGAGGTCCCGGCCGCGCCGGTGCCCGGCGGTCGGGTGCTCGCCGTCTGGGGCCCCGGTGGTGCACCCGGCCGGACGACCTTGGCCGCGGGGATCGCGGCCGAGCTGGGGCGCCGCCGGCTCCGGACCGTGCTCGTCGACGCCGACCCGTACGGCGGTGCCGTGGCCCAGCAGCTCGGGATCATGGACGAGGTCTCCGGCCTGCTCGCCGCCGCTCGACTCGCGGCCGGTGGTGACCTGGCCGAGCGGTTCGCCTCCGTCGAGCGCGGCATCGACGCGCACCTGACTGTCGTAACCGGCCTGCCCCGGGCAGACCGGTGGGTCGAGATCAGGGCCGGGGCGATCGAGCACGTCCTGGAGATCGCTCGCGACCACGGCCACGTCGTGGTCGACACCGGGTTCAGCCTCGAGGACGACCCCGGCTCCGACTTCGGCTCCCGGCCCGGGCGCAACCAGATGACCCTCGGCGCACTGGCGGTGGCCGACGAGGTCGTGGTGGTGGGCAACGCCGACCCCGTGGGCCTGTCGCGGCTGGCCCGCGCGCTCGTCGAGCTCCGCGACCTGACCGGTGGGGCGCCCGTCCGAGTCGTCGTGAACAGGATGCGCGCCACGCTCGGCTGGTCGGAGAAGGACATCGCCGGCATGGTCTCGGGCTTCGCCCGGCTCAGTGGCCTGCACTTCCTGCCCGACGACCGGGTCACGGTCGACCGGGCACTGGTGGCCGGCCGCACGCTCCCCGAGGTGGGTGACTCCCCGCTCGGGCGGGCGGTGGCCGGCGTGGTCGACGCCCTGGTGGGTCAGCCGGGCCACGGCGGCAGCAGCCCGGTCGGCGTGCGCCTTCGACGGCCCTGACGCGGCGCTCAGCCCTGGCGGCGTTCGCAGAAGGCTGTCGCGAGCCGGTATCCCGCACCGGTCAGCATGGCCGCCGGCCCGAGTCGGCCGGAGCCTCGCGTCACCACCGAGACGGGTGCGCCCCGCAGCGAGGCTCGCTCCTCGAGGCGCCTCAGCGACTCGCGGGTGGACACCTCCGTGGCGAGCAGGACGGACCCACCGGGGTCGTAGAACGGTGGCGCGGGGCCAACCGACCCCGGGCCCCCTCGACGACGACGGGCGGATCGTTATCACCGTCCTCCGCAACCCGACCCCGCACCGCCGTGCGCATGCTCCAGCAGCTGGACCCCGTCCGTGGCCCACGTGCCGTCAGGGGTGACCACAGCGTCATCCACGAGCCAGACCTGTCCACGATCGAGCGCGATCGGGTAGGCGTTGTCACATCTCACGCTCAGGGCTTCCGGCTCCTCGATGGGGTGGCGGGGGAAGGCTCGGTGACGCTCCGTCTCGTCCTGAGCGGGATGCCAGTACCGGGGGCATGCGGAGCCAAGGACTCGCGGCGCTGCCTCGTCACCTCCACGACCCAGTCGAGGTCGTCGAGGCTCATGGGCCGAACGCCGTCGGCCGGCGTCACCGGGCCAGCATCCCACCAGGGTGACGGCACCCGTCGCCGGTCGTTGCTGTAGGGAGACACGGTGATCGACACCTTCGGACAGGGGCGTTACGCATCAGCCGTCGGCTTCGCGTCCGAGAGGCTCAATGGGTTCAGACACCTGAGAATGTCACCTCCCCGCAGTGGATGCCTCGCGATGCACGAAGCGTCCGGATCTGCCGATGAGCGGACGATGGCGGTTACGGTGAATAGGTGCAATGAAACGTGGCCGTCGCCGACCAAGAGTGGCTCGTGCAGTGGTTGCCACAGGTCACCCCGCCCGCCGGTCGGAACCATGGAAGTTCGGCAGTGTGCTTCACCCGCAACGGTGTGGTGCTGGTGTCCCGACACCGGGAGCGCTGGGAGTTCCCCGCCGGTCGCCCCGAGGCCGACGAGAGTCTCTTGGACACCCTCTGCCGTGAGGTGCGGGAGGAGGCTTGCTGCGAGGTTGGGACCGCGAACCTGCTGGGGTTCACCGTCAGTACCTGTCTCGAAGGGCACGAACGCGATGTTGCGCTGGTCAGGGCTCACTGGGCGGCTTGGGTCACCCCGATGCCTTGGCGTCCAGTCCACGAGATCGTGGAGCGTGTGGTGGGTCCCACTGGCAGACGTCATGTCGACGCTCACAATGGAGGCAGGTCCCGAACCGGCCTATACGGCGATCTGGGAGCACGCTCGCCAAGCACTCGCTCGCTCAGACTGATCGCACACTCTTGCCGCCGTCGGGGCGGAGCCCGACCATGCCGCTGATGGTTCGCAGTGCTGCCCACATCCTCCGGGCCCACAAAGGTTGGACACGCTTCCTCCTTATATAAGGATATGTCTCTAACCTTGTGTAAGGTTGGTGCATGGCCAAGCAACCACGGGTGTCCACCGGGAGGTACGGGGGGGTCTCCTACGAGGAACGCCAATGGAAGGTCGAGGACGCGGACGACGGCTCTCCGATGTCGCGGAAAGCTCTACTCAAGGCCCGTGGTCCCTACTTGGCTGCGATCAGCCAGGACATTGCTGAATGCGCCTTTCGGCTCCCGCCGGAGGTTGAGGCCGAGGCATCCGACGCCCTCGTGGAAGTCGCTAGGTTCGACGCTGAACTGTCGTCCATGCCGGGGGAGTTTGGCGGTGAGTTCGCCCCGCTTGCGGCTGTGCTGCTGCGCACGGAATCGGCGTCCTCGTCTCAGATCGAGAACGTGACAGCAGGCGCGCAGGCCCTCGCACTGGCTTCGATCCACGAAAGGACCGGACCGAATGCGCGCATGGTGGCGGCCAACGTCATGGCAATGCAACGCGCGATCCAGATGGCAGACGACCTCAGCGAGGACACGATCCTGGCCGCGCACGAGGCCCTCATGGACGGGCACGAGTACGCCCGACCGGGCAGATACCGGGAAGGGCAGGTGTGGATCGGCAGCGCTGCCCCGACGCCTCACACGGCATCCTTTGTGCCACCGCATGGTGACCGGGTGGGGTCCGCAATGGCCGACCTGATCAGGTTCTGCCACCGCACCGACATGCCCGTGCTCGTGCACGCCGCGATCGCGCACGCACAGTTCGAGACGATCCACCCTTTCGCTGACGGGAACGGCCGTACTGGCCGCGCCCTCGTTCACGCTCTGCTCAAGCGTGGCCGAGCCACCACGCGCCTCACGGTGCCGGTCTCGGCCGGTTTGCTCGTCGACACAGAGTCCTACTTCGATGCGCTTACTGCCTACCGTCAAGGAGATGCTGCGCCGATTGTCGCTCGGTTTAGCCAGGCTGCGTTCGCCGCTGTCAGCAACGGACGCAAACTGGACAGCGACCTCGCAGACATCTACGCAGAATGGGGACACGCCATTCACGCTCGCCGCGATGCGGCAGTCTGGCGGGTGCTGCCACTGTTGGTTAGCCAGCCCGCAGTGACGATCCGGTTCATTCAGAACTCGACGGCCGTCTCCCAACCGGCCGCTCAGAACGCGGTTGACCAACTTGTCACTGCGGGAGTGCTCGCCCCAGCCAGCGAAAACCGTCGCAATCGGGTTTGGGTCGCCACCGAGGTGATTGCCGCTCTGGATGGCTTCGCGGCGCGGACCGGGCGTCGCGGTTGAAGCGGACCACCACTCGATGATGATCTCCTTCTTCTTCTTGATCGTCATGATGCGCTAGGTGATCTTCGTCGTCCTTCTCCCGCGTCAGCAACGCGTGCCGGTCCGTCAACGCCCGGACATGCCGCTGAGCGTGCATCATCATGCCGATGAGCGTGCGTCCCCTACTGCACGACGGCAAGAGTCCAGTCCGGCGGGGGGTCAGCTTCGAACCGGACAGCGTTGACCTCGCCGCGTCCGTCGAGCCACGCTCGCGCAATCCGGTGACCACCATCCATCAGGCCGCCGCTGGCGTTGAGGATGACCGGGTGGCTCAGATCGGCCGCTTCGATGCGACGCGCGTGCTCAGCCACCTCACGACAGGTGGGAGGGCGGTCACCGAACCAACAGTTCTGGTCGAACTCAGCGATTTCGGCGATGGGAACCGACACCGCAGGCAGGCCCTCGGCTGCAGCCCAGAGGCTCTCGGTCCACCAGAACTCCCGAAGCCCGGCGACGACGCGGGAGTGGGTTTCTCGCTGACTCTCCACAGGGCCAGTATCACGCATCGGCTGTCCGCTCATGCCGCGATCCGCGCGGACAAGCCGATGTGCCAGCGATGGTCCATGCTTCCTGCATGAAGTACGACCGACTCTGGGAGCGAGCGCCTCATCGAGTACGTGAACCTCGCGGGCGCCCGCCCATTCGAGGCGTCTGGGTGGCATGGAGGTCGCCTTCGAGACCGCACGGGCGTGACCCGCACCGTCGAGGTTGTGGTGACCTCAGCCGAGTGGGACGGCTACATCAGCACCATCTACGGCACGGGTGACCCTCGCGCCATACCGTTCAAGCAGAAGGTCCTCGCGACTCCTGACACGGCTCGTTACCTGGTCTACGACGACACCTACGACTGGCGGCCCTCGGAAACACGTGAGTTGCCAGCGGACGACTTCAACCCTGGGCCCGGCGAGTGGGTCGTGGAGGATGCCGAGGGCAACATCATCGACCGCTTCACGGACTTCGAGGGGGAATGACGCCCTCCGGGAACGTCCTCATCTGCCGCGCTCCGGGACGTGGTGTCCTCACCGTCCTGATCTCAACATCTAGTTAGGTGCGAGCCCTAGGCGGCGAACAACAGGTAGAGCCCGCCGACGGTGAACGCCACCATCGCGAACAGCAGCGGGAGCTGCCCCGTGAGCTGGTGGCGCCTCGGCAGGATCCGCACCGCCCGGTCGTGCGCGGCCACCACGCCGAGGACGTGGCCCAGGACGACCGCGATCACCTTGGTGTCGGCGAGCAGCGTCGGGTGGTAGGACAGCCAGTAGTTGACGCCCAGGTCGGCGGTGCCGAGCAGGTTGCTGCCGTTGCCGAGCGGGTCGCTGGCCAGGATCAGCGTCGACTGGCCGACCTCGACGAGGTAGCTCAGGTAGTGGGCCACGATGTAGCCCACGATGATCGGGACCACGGAGTGCGCGAACCGGTTCGGCAGCTCCCGCCGTTCCAGGTCGTCGCCGACACCCGTCAGCACGCAGCCGAGGGCGAAGACCAGCCCGACGACGATGCAGAACGTCAGGATCGCCAGGTTGTTGAGCAGGAACGTGGGCAGGCTGGAGTCCTGGACGAACCGCACCCACCGGATCGAGTCGCGGAACGAGTCGAAGGCCGTGCTGCCGAAGAGCACCGCGACCACGGCGACCAGGCCCGGGCGCGCCACCACGGTGTCGAGGTTGGCGAGCGGGCTGCGGATCACCAGCTGGTCGCCGCGCCGGCCCCAGGGCGACATCTTCGCGACCAGGCTCGAGTAGACCTCGAACGGGTCGGCGCGCTCGTAGAAGGTGTTGCCGAAGAGCGCGCCGCCGAGCAGCATCACCGCGACGTACGCCGCGCACCACAGCCGCACCGGTCCGAGCTCGGTGGAGTAGGGGTAGACCAGCTCCATCCAGACGAAGGCGAACAGGCCCACCACCGCCGGCCAGTGGCCCAGCCGCTCGGGGTAGTCGAAGACCCCCTGGTCGGGGTCGCTGCCCGAGAGCCGGGCGAACACCTGGTTGATGGTGCGGACCGGGCTGATGGCCTTCCAGACCGGCCCGAGGAGGAACGAGAGCGGGACCAGCCCGACCCACCACCAGACGT
>JAOPYB010000340.1 GCA_025964835.1 Nocardioides sp.
TCAACAAGCTGGCCCGCGTGCAGCGCCAGATGCTCCAGGACCTGGGCCGCGAGCCCACCCCGGAGGAGCTCGCCAAGGAGCTCGACATGACCCCCGAGAAGGTCATCGAGGTCCAGAAGTACGGCCGGGAGCCCATCTCCCTGCACACACCCCTGGGTGAGGACGGCGACTCCGAGTTCGGCGACCTGATCGAGGACTCCGAGGCGATCGTCCCGGCCGACGCCGTGTCGTTCACCCTGCTCCAGGAGCAGCTGCACGCCGTCCTCGACACGCTCTCCGAGCGCGAGGCCGGTGTCGTGAGCATGCGCTTCGGCCTCACCGACGGCCAGCCCAAGACCCTCGACGAGATCGGCAAGGTCTACGGCGTGACCCGGGAGCGGATCCGCCAGATCGAGTCGAAGACGATGTCGAAGCTGCGGCACCCGTCGCGCTCGCAGGTCCTGCGCGACTACCTGGACTGAGTTTTCTGTCCTCAGCGGGGGCGACGCCGACCAGGACGGCATCGCCCCCGGGGGGTCTGCCATCGCCGACCCTCCACGTCGGTGTCAATCCGCGCTGGAGGCACTCCACAGGTTGATGCCGAGGTCCTTCGCGTGCGGTTCGATCTCCATCAGCTCCGCTGAGCTCAAGGGGGCTGCATCCAGCGCCGCGATGTTCTGTTCCAGCTGCGAGACACTGGAGGCACCTACCAGGACAGAAGTGACGCGAGGGTCCCTGAGAGCCCACGTCAGTGCGAGCTGGGCAAGGCTCTGGCCGCGACGCTCGGCGATCGTGTGCAGGGCGCGGATCCGCGCCAGCGTCTCGGGACTGAGCGTCTCCGGGCGGATGGAACCTTGTCGCGAGGCCCGCGAACCCGTCGGGACGCCACCGAGGTAGCGATCGGTGAGCAGTCCTTGAGCCAGTGGCGAGAAGGCAATACAACCCACGCCCAGGTCCCCCAAGGCATTCAGGAGCCCGTCTTCTATCCAGCGGTTGAACATGGAGTACGACGGCTGATGGATCAGCAGAGGGGTCCCCAGATCACTCATCAGCTCTGCGATCGCCCGAGTTCGCGACGCCGAGTAGCTCGAGATCCCCGCGTACAAAGCTTTGCCCGAGCTGACGGCCTGGTGCAGGGCTCCGGCTGTCTCCTCGAGCGGCGTCTCCGGGTCCGCACGGTGGGAGTAGAAGATGTCTACGTATTCGAGGCCGAGCCGGCTCAGAGACTCGTCCAGGCTGCTCAGCAGGTACTTGCGCGACCCCCATTCGCCGTACGGTCCGGGCCACATGTCGTAGCCAGCCTTGGTTGAGATCACCAGCTCGTGACGGAAGGGAGCCAGGTCTTCTCGCATGATGCGGCCGAAGTTCAGCTCGGCGGCGCCGTACGGTGGCCCATAGTTGTTCGCGAGATCAAAGTGGGTGACTCCGAGGTCGAAGGCGCGACGAATGATCGACCGCTGAGTGTCGACCGCCACGTCGTCCCCGAAGTTCTGCCACAGTCCGAGGGACACCGCCGGCAGCTTCAGACCACTGCGGCCGACGCGTCGGTAGGACATTCGGTCATAGCGGTCCTGGCTTGCAACATGTGTCATGAATCGTCCTCATCCTGGATGGCGGCGGGTCGCACGAGCTGGCGGAACGTCGAGGCATGGAATACCAACGGTCGTAGGTCCGGGTCGGCACCGAGCCCGATCACCTTGAGCAGGATCACCGCGTGGTCGCCGGCGGGGTGCTCACCATGGATCTCGCACTCGAACCAGACCGGGGCCCCTGCGATGAAGCGCGCCGTGCTGCCCGCCGAGCGCAGCGGCACGTCGACGAAGCGCTCGGCGGAGTTCTTCGATCCGATCTGCAGCCCGAGAGGTCCCTGACCCTCGGCCAGCACCGAGATGCCGATGGTGGGGGCCTGCCTGAGCAGCGGCCAGGTCGTCGATGAGTTCTGGATCGCACAGAGCACCAAAGGCGGCTCGATCGAGACTCCGACCGTGAACGTGGCCGCGACCAGTCCACGGGGTTCCCCGTCAACCTCTGCGATGAGTGCAACCACACCAGAAGGGAAGTACGAGAACGTGCGTCGGAGGTTGGCAGGGTCGGCGTCGTACCGGGGCAGCGAGGCGTGCGTCATGGCCCGACGTCCCCGGGCGTCGGGCGTCCGGCGCGGCGCACCTGGCCGGCTGCATGTTCCGCGGGCACCCGGTCGGTCCCCTCCGGGAACAGCCTGCTTCTCAGTGACGTCCCGGCCTTCGGCCGGTCACCCATCAGCCCGATTTGACGCAAGGCGGGGACCACCTGGTCGGTGAACTCCTCGTAGGAGCCCGGAGTGACGAAGGGTGTGTAGAGGAATCCGTCAAGGTCGGTCGCCTCCACCAGCTCCGCCATGCGCTCTGCGACCTCGGTCGGCGTGCCGACCACGATGAGTTCACGGTGACCCTTCCTGATGATGTCGGCGGTCGCCTCGCGCACCTTCTCATGCTTGTACTTGGCAACCTGCGTCTGCGATCCCTCGGTCGTCAGGGTCGAGAACGAGGCATCGGGATCCAGCTCTTCGAGGTCGATCCCCGTCATCGCCCCGAAGTAGGCGCGCGCGGCCGCCGGGTTCGTCCAGTCCAGGTAGTCGTCCAGTCGACGCTGTGCGTCCGCGCGAGTGTCGCCGGTGACGACGGTGATGCCCGCCACCGCCTTCACGGCATCCGCCGGGCGACCCATGGCCACGGCACGGGCCCTGATGTCGGCGACCTGCTCGCGGAGCATGGCGACGTCGCGACCGTGGACGAACACCACTTCGGCGTTGGCCGCCCCGAACGCACGACCGGTCTCCGACGCGCCCGCCTGAAAGATGACCGGGGTGCGTTGGGGCGAGGGCTCACTGACGAAGTAGCCGTCCGAGCGGAAGTACGGGCCATGGTGGTGGACCTCGTGGACCTTGCCGGGGTCGGCGTACAAGCGCCTGTCCTTGTCCACGATCACCGATCCGTCCTCCCACGAGGTCTCGAGGAGCTTGTAGCTGAGATCCAAGAAGTCCTGGGCCATGGCGTATCGCTCGTCGTGTGGCACCGGCTCTCGACCGAACAGTTCGGAGACGACAGGCATGCTGGTGGTGACCACATTCCAGCCGAGGCGGCCTCGCGTGAGGTGGTCCAACGTCGCCAGCCGACGCGCATTGGCGTACGGCTCCTCGAACGTCGTCGACGCGGTGACCACGAAGGACAGGTCCGCGGTGGCCGCCGCCATCGCCGAGATCAACAGCATGGGATCGTTGTTGGGGATCTCCACCGCCTGCTCGAAGACGACCGGACGAGTGAGTCCGTTCATGTGCGGATAACCGTAGGAGTCGGCCAGGAACATGAAGTCGAACTGGCCGCGCTCGAGCAGCCGAGCCAGATCGATCCAGTACTTCAGATCCTTGTAGCGGTGGGTTGTCTGCTCGGGATGCGCCCACATGCCTTGGCTCGTGAGGTTGACCTGGTTGATCTCGAACGCGCCGAGCGTGATGGTCTTCATGGCTGCCTTTCGGTTGGCGACGACGAAAGCCATTCGTCGACTGAGGACAGGAGGCGGTCTCGTGTGTCGTCGCTGAGGCCCGGCACGAGAGCTCCCGTCCTGGCGACCTCGGCGAGAGCCTCGTCGGACCAGTTCCACGCTTCGCGTGCGACCCGGTATTGGTCGGTGACGCTCTTTCCGAACCACAGCTCGTCGTCGGCGTTGAGAGTCAGGGGGACCCCCGCTGCACGAAGTGTGGGTGCCGGGTGCGTTGCCAGGTCGGCTACCACTCCCAGTCGGACGTTGGAGACCGGGCACACATCGCAGACGATCTGCTCGCGCGCGAGGCGATCAAGCACGGAGGTGCTGCGTGCCGCGTGGATGCCGTGGGAGATGCGCGTTGCACCCAACTCGTCGAGCGCCTCGAGCACACTGTCGGGGCCGCCGGTCTGTCCTGCGTGGCTCACCACTTGCAGGCCCGCGGTGCGAGCGTGATCGGCGTGCGCACGGAATCTCGCCAGCCCGGCCGGCTCGACGAAGCCGGCAGTGCCGAGTGCCGTGACGCCTTTGCCCGCGAACTCTGCTGCCACCAGGACGAGGTCGTCGGCGATGGGCAGGTCCTGGTCGGTGTTGATGGTCAGGTTGGCTCCAGCCTGGATTCCGCACTCGTCCGCAGCGGTCTGCAGCGCGGCGATGATGGCCGCGGTCACATCGTGGAGGCTCCCGAGTCGCGGTGCATACAGCTGGGGTTCGATGGCGGGTTCGAGGTACACGACCCCGTGAGCCGCCTCAGCGAGCACCAGGCTTCGACACAAATCGGCCAGGTCGCCCAGGGACTCCACGAGCGGGGGAACCTCCCCATAGGCCGAAAAGAAGTCGTGCACCGAGGCAAAGGTCCGCGGCGCGGTGAACGAACGCCCACGCCGCCTCGCCAAACGCTGCACGGCGGCCCGCGGGAACGAACCGTCCAGGTGCACGTGGACGTGCACCTTCGGCAGTGCATCGAGGTCTCGCACCCTCAGCTCCACCGCTGTGCCCAGCGTCGCTCGGCAGTCGAGGCGACTGCGTAGGCGAGGACGGACAGGACGATCGACACGACGACCGCCGCCCACGCCCCACCGGTGTCAAGGACGACTCGCTTCTCACTGAAGACGCGACCCAAGCCACCGCGCCCCAGAAGCCACTCGGCGGAAATGGCGATCAGGATGCAGTTTGCCGTCGAGAGTCTGACCGCCACCATGAACGCCGGCAACGAGGCCGGCAATGCCAGGCGCAGGAGCGTTCGGAAGCGTCCGGCGCCGTAGACCTCGAAGAGGTCGTCGCTGCCCGGTGGTCTGGCCGCGAGCCCGGACAGCATGATCACGTAGACGGGAAAGAAGGCCATGAGGACGCAGCTGGCCAGCACAGTCGCCATCCCGTAGCCCAGGATCGACCCCATGATCGGGATGAACACGACGATGGGAATCGTGGGAATCAGCAGTGCCAGGGGGGAGAGGAAGGCACGCACGAAAGGGGCCAGGGTGACGGCGACTGCCAACGCCACGCCGAGGAAGGCGCCGATCACGAGGCCACCACCAGCCGAGATCAAGGTCATCCCCGCGGCTCCCAGATATTCAGCAGGATCCTGGCCGAAGGCCGTCAGCACGTTCCCTGGCGATGGCGCGACGATGGCTGGGACGTCCCCGGCCGTGATCCACCACTGCCACAGCAGCACGAGGAGGACCGGCGCGGCGAGGGTGACCGCGGTGTCCCAGGCTCGTCCCCAGGTCTCGGCCGGCCCGGGTGCCTCAGCCGGTCGCCCGAACCGGGCGGCGGCGGAACGCTCCAGCAAGGTGCCGGTGACATAGCCGACGACGGAGAGGCCGACGGCGAGCAGGGCGGTGGCCCACAGCAAGGAGTACTGAATGTTGCGCATCGCCGAGATCATCAAGACACCGAGGCCGAGGTCAGCACCGAACCATTCGCCCAGAATCGCGCCCAGCATCGCCGCCGGAACAGCAAGCCGCAAGGCGTCCGCGAGGAACGGCAGGGCGCCCGGCAGTTGCAGTCGGAAGAAGCGCTGTGCTCGACGGGCGCCGTACACGCGAAAGACGTCCTGGCTAGCCGGAGAGACGCTCCGGAACCCTGCGCTGGAAGTCACCACGGTGCTGAAGACCACCGCCATGGCCGCGAAGATCTCGGGTATGCGTGGTCGCACCGCGAGACTCATGAGTACTGGCCCCAGCGCCACCACCGGTATCGCGTTGATGAGGACTGCCGTACGGAGGGTCGGGCCACCGGCCCGCGGCACCCAGGCCGTCACGCCAGCCGCGAAGATTCCGATGACGAGCCCGACGAGCCCCCCGCTCAGAGCCCGAAGCGTGGTGGCGCTGGCGGCGCGCGAGAGCACATCAGAGCGGTCCCACAGCTCACCGACGGTGGACTGGATGGTCGGGATCGAGCCGCCCAGGGCCTGACGCCATCCGATCAGTTCCCACACCAGGAGCAGGCACAGACTGCCCGCCAGCGGCAGGAGGGGGAGTCGCGGCCTCGGCCAGGACCGCGCGGTCCGGTCAGACGACATCTGGTCGACAGCCACGGACGGGTTCGACACGTCAGGGCCGGTCATGGTCACGTGTTCGCTCCACGTGCCAGGTCAGCATCGAGTAACAGGGTGAGGTCGGCCACGAGAGCCTGGAACCGGGGATCCGCCTGCGTCGTCCGGTCCCTGTGCCGGCCGAACGGCACGTCAGCGATGCGCTTGACCCGTCCCGGGCGCCCGGTCATGACAGCGACGCGGTCCGCCAGGAACACTGCCTCTTCCACGGAGTGGGTGACGAGCAGCGTGGTGGTCCGCTCATTGTCGAGAATGCGTGCCAGCTCGACGTTCAGACGGTGCCGAGTGACGGCGTCCAGAGCGCCGAACGGCTCGTCGAGCAACAGGACCCGTGGTGAGAGCACCAACGAGCGTGCGATCGACACTCGCTGACGCATTCCACCCGAGAGCTGGCGCGGACGGTGTCGGGCGAAGTCACTGAGTCCGACGAGCTCGATGAGCTCGTCGACCCGGTGGCGGTCCACGGGGCGGCCAGCGAGCTTGAAGGGCAGCTCCACGTTTCGCCGAACGGAGAGCCAGGGGAGGAGGGCGTTGTCCTGAAAGGCCACCCCGAGCCCGCGGGCCGCAACGATCTGGTGGGGGCTCGCGCCGGCGACCGTCAGCTGGCCGGCATCGGGCTGCTCGAGACCGGCCGCGAGCCGCAGCGCTGTCGACTTGCCGCATCCGGAAGGGCCGAGGAGCGCCACGAACTCGCCCTCGGCCACCTGCAGCGAGAAGTCGGAGAGCGCTGCGACGCTCAGGCTCCGCGAGGCGAAGGTCTTCGTGACACCGTCAAAGTGCAGTCCGCCGGAGGCGATGTCCGTCACGAAGCGGCTCCTGAGGCTGCCTCCTCGATCACAGAGGCGTCGTACACCTCGCCCGGCTCGGGCAGTTCAGTCCGGCCGGATGCCCTCAAGGCGTCGTACATGGGTCCCGCGATCGCCGTGGGATCGAGCGCGAGCACGCCGTACTTCTGGGTGGCGTCGCTCTGCATCAGCGGCAACTGAGCTTTGAGCGTGCCGATCTCGGTGTCCGCGTCGAGACCGAGGTTGGAGCCGTAGTGCGAGACCGTGAGGTCGGTCCCCGCCTGCGGGTCGTCGATCACGTCCTGCCAACCCTTCTGGGCAGCGCTCATGAACGCCTCGACGTCGTCGCGATTGCTCTCCAGGTAGTCCCGCGTCGTCACAATGAGCCCCGCGTAGGACTGGAATCCCAGGTCCGCGAACGTCACGACATTCGATTCCTTGCCCTGAAGGGTGGACGTCACGGGTTGGTTCGTGACGTAGACGTAGTAGGCGTCGATCTTTCCCGCGAAGAGCGGAGCGGCGTCATACCCCACTCGGACATGTGTGTAGCTCGGGTCCTTGCCGTTCACCTTGAACAGGGTGTCGAGGTCCGCCTGACCGCTTTCGTCCGTGCCGATCTTGAGCCCCTCGAGGTCGGCGATGGAACTCACCTCTCGGTCGGGGAGCGTCATGATGCCCGCCGGAGACGTCTGGTAGATCGCGCCCACCGCCACGAGATCCGCGCCAGCCTTGTTGGCGTCGTAGAGGCGCGCCATGTTCGAAACTATGCCCATCTGGGCGCCGCCGCCGACGATCACGCTGGCGGTCGAAGCCACATCCCCGCCGTCCAAGAACTTGACGCTGAGGCCATTGTCGGCGAAGTAGCCCTTGTCGTCGGCCTCAAAGAATCCAGCGAACTGACTGTTCTTCACCCAGTCGAGCTGGAACGAGATCGTCGTAGCCCCCGCCGGTGCCGAGTCGTCCTGGGTCGCTGAGGGGGCGCAGGCTGCCAGGGCGGGGACGATCGCAACCATCGCGACGGCGGCCAGTGCGGCGAGCCGACCGAAGCGGCCCGGACGAGCGGAAACGGTCATGGTGGCTCCCAAAGCAGGGTTTCGTGGACTGCCGGAGGACTGGACTGGCCGGCGCTTGCAGACCCTAGGCGCATCTGTGAACCGGCGACAAAGACAGTTTGGCAACGGGTCCATCACAAAAGTGAATATGCGCTGGTAAGGTGCCTGAAGTGACCACGGCAGGAGGGGGCGGGAACGTGGACGTCCGCGGTCTTCGCTACTTTCTGGCCGTGGCTGACGCCCGCAGCTTCACTCAGGCAGCGAGACATCTGCACGTCTCCCAGCCCGCGTTGAGCCAAAGCGTACGGCGACTGGAGCGACACCTGGCGTCGGACCTGTTCGTCCGCGATCGCCGCAATCCGGCATCCGGCCTCCGGCTCACGCCGAGTGGGCAAGTGCTCTACGAGGAGGCCACCGACATCCTGGCGGCCGTGGCGCGCGCTGAGCGGCGGGTCCGGCGAACTGCTCATGGGGTCGACAAGTCTTCTGTCGCCATCGGTTTCGCATCGAGCACGCCCCGAGAGCTCGTGACCACCGCGATGACGCTCGGAGCGTCCTTACCGCGGGTCGACGCGCTTCCGGTCCACGTCACGTGGGGAGACGAGCACACGTTCCTACGCGATGGTCGCGTCGACCTCACCTTCCTCCAGTACCCGCGCGACGCCCCCCTCCCTGAGTACACCGTCCAAACACTGACACGGGTCTCCAGAGTCGTGATCGTCCGGGCGGACCATCGACTCGCCGAACTTGCCGAGGTGACGCTCAGGGACCTCGCGACCGAGCCGGTACTCGACCCTGGATACGCCAATGTCCCGGAGATGCACCGGGATTTCTGGCTCGGGGAGCCTCGCCCCCTCGAGGGCCCGGGGCCACATGTAGTCCCGCTCGAGGTCCGCACAGTCGAAGAGATGTGTGCCTGCGTGGCGGCAGGCAAGGGTCTGGCGATCACGTCCGCGACAGTTGCAGGCTCGTATGCGCGCCCAGACCTGGTGTTCCTTCCGGTGACCGATCTGGAGCCGGTTGACGTGGGTATCGCCCGGCTTCGCGACGAGCACAGGCGCGAGGTGCTCGAGACATTCGAAGCGATCGCTGCGCCCGCACGAGCACAAACCTGAATGACTCGAGCGCTACCGCCGCACGGAGGCCAGCGACCCTGTTGGTGGCTAGGGGCCGAGCGAGGGTGGTCCGTCCCTGCGCCCGGACTCTGCTGAGCCCCGGACCAAGCGGGCGATCGCCAGGGGGAGCCAAGCCACTCGAGCGACCGGGAGATGATCGGGATCAACCCAGGCGTAAGCATCGTGCTCCCAGTTGAGGTCCAAGGTGGTGGAGATCGTCTCCGCAGCGAACCTGTGAATGATCCATCCTCGATCGGCCCCGTCAACGAGGCGCACTGTGTCCGCCTGCTCGAAACGGTGCAGCGCCGAACGGGCCGCGCCGGTTTCCTCCAGGACCTCTTGAAGCGCCTGTCCGGAAGGATCGAAACCCACCTCCAGGTATCCCGTGACGCATTGCCACAGACCCGCGTCAGACGTGACCCGCCGACTGCGCCGAAGCAGGGCAATCTGGTCGCCATGCCACAGGGTCACGGCAACAACCGTGCGGGCATGCTGCATGAGAGGAGGCTGTCATAACCGGGGCATGACCGGGGCATGACCTGGCTCAGGCCGCCGCGCCGCCTCCCGTGAGCCAAGCCTCGATGTGCTCGCGCCGGAAGGGCACCACCTACCTTCGCGGACGCGACCTTTCCTCGAGTGCGGCCACCCCGACTGACCCGCCGCCCGCGGTCTAGATGGCTCTCACCTACCCGTGAGTAGTCCAGCGGACCGGGGGCTCCGCAAATAGGGTCGTGCCCGTGCAGAGTCGCGAGGCATTCCCCAGCTGCGAGATCTGCGGCGCCGTCGTGCGCCGGACGTCGATGCACATCCACCACGCCTGGCACCTCGAGATGGCGCACGAGGCCGCGTCGGCAGCGCCAGTCGCACCGTCGCCGGCACGCTCCCTGCGCAGCTGAGACCAGCCGGCCGGCGGTCGCTCGTCCGCGGTCCGGCCGCGGATCGCTTTCACCCGAAGGGGTCGTTCGCGGCTCCCGCACCTCGGGTACGCACGGGTGGCGAGTCGCCCTGAAGGGCGGCAGCCGTCCGTGCTGCGACCGACCCCAGGGGCCGCAGCATCAACCTCGAAGGTCTGGAGGACCCATGACCACAAGTCCGAGTACGCAGGAAAGAGCCCGGGAAACGGCCGCGACCGCGGCCGATGAGGGCAAGAAGGTCGTCGAGACGGCCAAGGGCGAGGCCCAGAACGTCGTCGCCGAGGCCAAGGCACAGGTGACCAGCCTCATGGACGAGGCCACTGGTCAGGTGAACGAGCAGTCGCGAACCCAGCGCGACCGCCTCGTCGGCACGTTGCAGACGTTCAGTGCCGACCTGGATCAGATGGCCGGCCAGGCGGACAGCTCCGGTCTCGCCGCCGACCTGGCTCGCCAGGTCGCGGACCGGGCGCGCAGCCTCGGCGCCCACATGGACGGCCGGGAGCCCAGCGAGCTGCTCGACGACGTACGCCGCTTTGCCCGCCGACGCCCGGGCACGTTCCTGCTCGGGGCGCTCGCCGCGGGCGTCGTCGCCGGCCGACTGGCCCGGGGAGCCAAGGCGTCCCAGGGCGGTTCGTCGCCGAGCCACGACGACACCACGTCGACCGGTTCGGCACCGGGGGGTGCCACAGCCGTCCCGCCCACGTCGGTCGCGCCGACGCCGGCCCCGCCGGTTCCACCGGTCCCGGCCGGCCCGCCGACGCCGGCCTACAGCACGCCACCCCTCGACTCGCCCACCTTCGATGCGCCTCACGGCGACCCGCTCACGGATCCGCTGCCGCCTGCCGCCGAGCACCCGAGCCGGGACCTGCCATGAGCCAGGGTCCGGGGCCGGACGTTGACCAGGGCAGACCCCGTGACGAGCGCAGTCTCGGGGAGATCGTCAGCGACATGACCACCAACATCTCGACGCTCGTACGCCAGGAGATGGACCTCGCCAAGACCGAGATGAAGGAAGAGATCGCCAAGGTCGGCAAGGGAGCCGGGCTGCTCGGCGGCGCCGGACTGGCCGGCTACTTCCTGCTGCTCTTCCTCTCACTCACGGTGATGTTCGCCCTCGACGAGTTCATGCACGACTGGATCGCCGCGCTGATCGTCACTGTCGCGTGGGCCGTCGGTGCTGCCGTTCTCGCCCTCAGCGGCAAGAAGGCCATCAAGGAAGCCAACCCCCAGCTGCCGGAGACGCAGCAGACTCTCAAGGAGGACGTGCAATGGGCCAGAGCACAGAAGAGCTGAGCACCCAGATCGCCGGCACGCGGGACAACCTCGCGGCCGACGTCGATGCGCTCCAGGACCGCGTAAGTCCTGCGGCCATCGTGGAGCGCCGCAAGGCCGCGGCGCGCGGGCGCATCGCATCGATGAAGAATCGGGTCATGGGCTCCGCCCAGTCCGTGCGGGACACGACGGGCTCGACCGGTGCCGGCGCCGTCGAGTCGGTCAAGGACACCGCTCAGGGAGCCGTCGCCTCTGCGGGTGACACGGTCGAGGGCAGCCCGCTGGCTGCGGGGCTGGTCGCGTTCGGAGCCGGCATGGTGCTCTCGGCGCTGCTCCCCGCCAGTGACACCGAGACCCGTGCTGCGCGCCAGGTGGTGGATGCCGCCCAGCCGCTCGTCGAGGAGGCCAGGTCGGTGGGCCAGGAAGTGGGCCAGCAGCTCAAGGAGTCCGCCGCCGACTCGGCCGAGCAGGTCAAGAGCGCGGCGCAGGACTCCGCCGCGCGCGTGCAGGAGGATGGTCGATCCTCGGCCGAGAACGTCACGGCCGCGGCGCAGGACCAGCAGAACCAGGTGTGACCACGCGGCGCGCGTCCCTCTCCGTGACCCCGGAGGGGGACGGGCGCCCGGTCAGCGGTCGCGCCGGTTGAGGAAGACGACCAGCACGACGACGGCCACGAGCACGACCAGCAGCAGCCACAGCTGTGCGTGACCGAGGTGGAGCAGTCCCCGCCCGCCCGGCAGGCGCCGGATCCTGGCGGCGGGCAGCAGCGTCAGGACCGCTTGCCCTTCCGCACGCGCCGGCGCAGCTGCAGGATCCGCAGCGAGCCCGCGGCCGTGGCCAGGAGCAGGCCCGCGGCCGCGGCGATGAGCACGGCCACGGCGAGCGGCGCCTTGCCGTCCCAGCCGAAGAACGCGATGTTGACGGTCTGCGTGTTCTGCGCGATGAAGACGATCAGCAGGAGCAGCAGGATCCCGAGCCCGACCACGGCCGCCCAGGCGCCGCTGGTGCGCGAGCCGCGCAGCGGGTCCTTCGCGGGGGCCCTGCCCGAGGTGGGCGGCGTGGTCTCCTCGGGTGCCGCCGCGCCCGGGCTCGTGGGGGCGGTGGCGGTCGCCGTTGTGGGGTCGGCGGGCGTGGCTGCGTTGTCGCTCATGGCTCATGTGTACCCCGGCGAGGGGCGGATCAGTCAGTCCCGGCGGTGTGGGACGGATTCGGCGGGTCGCGCAACCCGGAGCACACTGGGCGCATCTGAGTGGATGACACCCTCGACACCAGGAGCAACCGCCATGAACCGCAGGACTCGGGCCACCCGCAGGCTTTCCACGCGCATGCTCGCGACGGGCGCGCTGGTCGCCTCCGCGCTCGCCGTCGCCGCACCGGCACTCGCCGATCGCGCCGAGGTCAAGGACCCGGCCGACGCCACGGCCAGCCTCACCGACATCCGCAAGGTCGTCATCGACCACAGCCCGCAGCGGCTGCTGGTCAAGGTCCGCTTCACCGACCTCCGGCGCAGCTCGGACGGCGGTCCGTCGGGCATCGGTATCTTCCTGGACACCGACCCGGACCAGGCCGGTCCGGAGTTCAAGCTGGCCAGCGGCCTGCAGTCGGGCACCGACTACCAGCTTCTCCGCGTGCAGGACTGGAAGATCGTGGGGGAGCCGTTGTCGTGCCGTCACCACCTGGCCCTCGACTTCGCGGACGACGTGCTGCGCTTCCGTGCCGGCCATGCCTGCCTGGGCGCACCCGACGCCGCGCGGGTCGCCGTGAAGATGACCGACATGTACGACGGCTCGCACCCGGTCGTCGACTGGCTCGGCGAGCGTCGCTCGTTCACTGGATGGGTCACCACCGACTGACCCGACGGCGCTAGCCGGTCGCCACGAGGGCGATCGCCACGCCGCAGAGCCCGAGCCCGAACGCCTGGGCGCGGTGCACGTGCTCGCGCAGCACCGAGGCCGCGAGCACGACGGTGAACGCCGGGTAGAGCGACGTGATCACGGCCGTCACCGTGAGGTAGCCGCTGTGGGTCGCGACCAGGAACGAGCCGGTCGCGAGCGCGCCCAGGGCGCCGCTGACGACCCCGACGAGCGCCGCGGGCTCGCGGGGGACCCAGGGGGAGCGCAGCGCCGTCGCCACCGCGACGATGGCCAGCCCGGCGACCACCTGGTTGAGGGCGAGCGGCAGGAAGCCGGCCTCCTCGGGGATCTGGGCCAGCGCCACGAACAGCGTGCCGAAGCCGAGCCCCGCCAGGACGCCGTCCGTCAGTCCCGACCCCAGGCCGCCCGCAGCGGCCGACGTCGGCTCGCGGGACACCAGCCAGATGCCGGGCACGGCCACGAGGATCCCGAGCCAGACCAGGACCTCGGGGCGCTCGCCGGTCAGCACCCCGACGACGACCGGCACCAGGGCCGCGCCCACCCCGGAGACCGGCGCGACCACGCCCATCCGCCCGGACGAGAGGCCGCGGTAGAGGAACGCCGTGCCGAAGCCGTTGCCGAGGCCGGCCACCACGGCCCAGAGCAGATCGGCGCGCGTGGGCGAGCCGTCGACGAAGACGGTGACCAGCAGGACCAGCGCGGCGCCGCCCAGCTGGGCGGTGAGCGCGACTGCCCACGGGCTGACCCGCTTGGAGAGGGTGCCGCCGACGAAGTCGGAGAGGCCGTACGCCGCGGCGGCCAGCAGGGAGAGCAGGATCGCCACGGGTCAGGCCACCACGACGCCCACGGCCCAGACCCCCGCAGCGAGGACGCCGGCCGCGAGCTCGATCACGATGCTCAGGCCGACCGCGCGCAGCGCCGCCCTGGTCGACGGCCAGGCGGGCTGGGCGCCGAGCCGGAGCCGCTCCGCGACGTACACACCGGCCACGAACCCGAGGAGGACTCCCACGACCGGGACGACGAAGAAGCCGAGGACCGCACCGGCGGCGCCGATCCACTGGGTCGAGGCGGGGATGCCGGAGTCCTTGAGCCGACGGCCCGGCACGGCGTACTTCACGACCGTGCCCGCGACCAGGAGCGCCGTGACCACCCCGAACACGCTCCAGGCGGCGCCGCCGCCGGTCACCACGGCCCAGACGAGGACGGCGGCGAGGATCAGGACCGAGCCCGGCAGGATCGGCACCAGGATGCCGACGAGGCCCACGGCGATGGCGAGGGCGACGAGCACGTCGGTCGGGGTCACGGGAAGACCCTCCCACGGCGGGCGCCGGAAAATGCCGACAGCCCCGGACGTCGTCCGGGGCTGTCGCGTTGGCTGGGGGTGTGGGTCAGTGCTCCGTCTCGGCGAGCGGGGCCGGCGTGTCGCCGAGCCTGTGGGTCTCGTCGACGACGTTGGCAGCAATCTCGCGCAGCTTGTCACCGTGCTCACGTGCGTGGTGTGCGCAGAACAGCAGCTCGCCGCCGGTCTGGAGCTCAACACGAAGGTAGGCCTGGGCTCCGCAACGGTCGCAGCGGTCCACAGCGGTGA
>JAOPYB010000378.1 GCA_025964835.1 Nocardioides sp.
CTTCTTCTCGAGCGGCTCGGTGTCCGGCCCCTTGATGTAGGGCACCCGGAAGCCGACGATGCAGTCGGTGACGCCCTTGTCCTCGAGGCGCCTGATGCCGTCCAGGTCGTAGGCGTCGTAGGAGATCACGTGCACCTCGAAGTCGTCGCGGGTGTCGCCCTCCTCGACCCGGATCTCGGCGAGCCGGGTGAGCAGCCGGTCGAGTTCCTCGCCGTCGCCACCGGCGTGCATCCAGCCGTCGCCCTTGCGTACGGCGCGGCGCAGCGCGGCATCCACGTGGCCGCCGACGAGCAGCGGGATCCGTTCGGTGGGGGCCGGGCACTGCTTGAGCGGCGGGAAGGAGTTGAACTCCCCGTCGTAGCCGAAGAAGCCCTGCTGGTCCTGCGGGCCGGTCAGCCCGCGGAGGATGTCCATGCACTCGTCCATCCGCTTGCCGCGCTTCTCCCACGGCACACCCAGCGCCTCGAAGTCCTCGGGCCAGGGCGAGAGTCCGACGCCGAGGCCGAGCCGGTTGTCGGAGAGGTAGGCCAGGGACGACGCCTGCTTGGCGACGAGCACCGGCGGGCGCACGGGCAGCTTCAGGACGAACGGCGTGAGCCGCAGCGTGGTCGTCACCGCGAACAGGTGTGCGCACAGCACCATCGTCTCGATGAACTCCTTGTCCTCGAGGAACTCCCGGTCGCCCGTGTCGGTGTAGGGGTACTTGGAGTCCGACTCCTCCGGGTAGATGAGGCTGTCCGCCACGGTCATGCTCGCGTAGCCCGCCGCCTCGGCCGCCTGGGCCAGGGGAGCGTAGAACTTCGCCTGGGTCATCGCCTCGGCGTAGGTGAATCGCATGCGGCACACACTAGAACGTGTTTCAGTTTTGTGCCAGAGTTCGCCCCATGGACCTGCAGCAGATGTCCGACCGCCTGGAGATCCAGGAAGTCCTGATCCGGTACACCCGGGCCATCGACACCGGGGACTGGGACCGCCTCGACACCGTGTTCACCGCCGACGCGGCGATCGACTACACCCAGTCGGGCGGCATCGCGGACACCTACGCCGTCGTGAAGCCGTGGCTCGCCAAGAACCTGCCCATCTTCCCGATGCGCATGCACACGCTCGGCCAGGTCGAGATCGGCTACGACCCGACCGGTGACGAGGCCGACGTGGCGGCGTACTTCCACAACCCGATGATGATGCCGGGCGGTGACGGGCCCGACCTGCTCATCGAGTTCGGCGGGATCTACCAGCACCGGATGGTGCGAACCGTCGACGGGTGGCGCAGCCGCGCGCTGTTCGAGGAGATCATCTGGAAGCGCGGCATCTGAGGGCCGCGGCGCACCGGGTTGGTGATGGTTGGACGCGTCCCCGACAATGGGGGAGCGGGGTCCGTCCGGTCCCGCGGACCGAACCGCACGTGATGGGGGTGAGCAACCCATGGTTGACCGCGAGGAACGCACGGAGCACCCGGTGTTCACCGGCCTGGCCGCCCTGGTGGGCGTCGGTCTCGTCGTCGGCGTGGTCCTGGGGCTGGGCGTCCTGCTCGCGACCAAGGTGCTGGGCCTCGACAACGGGTCCGAGACCTCGAACACGTCCGCGCAGCAGTCGATGTACCTGCCCAGGCCGGAGAAGACCCAGTCCCCGTCGGGCCCGCTGATCACCCTGGAGCCCGGGGCGACGCAGTCCACCACCGTCAGCCCCTCCGACGAGCCGACCGAGACCGAGTCCGCCCGCAAGCAGATCTCCCTCTCGGCCAGCCAGACGTCGGTCGCTCCCATGCAGCAGATCGACCTGACCGGTGTCTACCCCGGTGGCGAGGGCTCGATCCTCCAGGTCCAGCGGTTCACCGGGGGTGTCTGGACCGACTTTCCGGTGACCGCGTCCGTCAGCAACGAGACGTTCACAACCTACGTGCAGACCAGTCAGGCCGGCGTGAACCGCTTCCGCGTGGTCGACACCGACACCGATCTGATGTCCAACGAGGTCCGCGTCACCATCGGCTGACGACGCCTCGTGATCGAGGGTTGTCCCGCCAGCACCCCGACGAGGACCGGCAGCAGGCCGAGCGCCTGGGTGCCTCCGAAGGACTCGCCGGCGAGCGCAACCCCGACCAGGGTGCCGGCGACCGGGTTGACCAGCCCCACGAGCGAGACGGCCGCCGCGGGGAGGCGCTGCAGGCCGCGGAACCAGACGACGTACGCGAGCAGCGTGCCGACCAGGCCGAGATAGAGGAACCCGCCCACGGCGCGGAGCCCGATCGGCGGCGGCGCGCCCTCGACCAGGAGGGCCACCGGAAGGAGCACGAGGCCGCCGGCGACCAGCTGCCAGGCGGTGAAGGTGAGCAGGTCGACCGGGGGCTTCCAGCGCTTGACGAGCACGAAGCCGAGGGACGACATCGTGACCGCGCCGAACGAGGCGGCGACGCCGATCGGGTCCACCGCGAAGTCTGCGTGCAGCACCAGCAGGACCACCCCGGCCGCCCCCACGGCGGCGCCGGCGAGGGGGGATCGACGCGGCCGCTCGCGGATCAACCCCCACGCCATGAGCATCATCAGGATCGGTGTGGTGGCGGTGAGCGTGGCCGCGGTCCCGCCGGGCAGGCGGTAGGCCGCCACGAAGACCAGCACGAAGAACGCCCCGATGTTGAGGGTGCCGAGCGCCAGCGCCCGCCACCACCAGATGCCGCGCGGCCTGCCGGGACGCAGGGCGAGCAGCAGCAGCCCGAACGGCAGCGCCCGCACGGTGGCCCCGAAGAGGGGGCGGTCCGGAGGCAGGAACGTCTCGGTCACGTAGTAGCCGGAGCCCCAGGTGATCGGGGCCACTGCCGTGAGGGCGAGGGTCCGCCAGTTAGTTTCCACGGAAACTATAATAGTTTCCAAGTAAGATATATTCCGGCTCATGGAGCAGGGCTTGGACCACGTCGGCTGGATCATGGCGCACTGGCGCACCGAGCGGCCCGATCTCGACGTCGCACCGCTGGGCATCATCGGCCGGCTGCACCGCCTCGCCGCGCGCCTCACGGAGGAGATCGTCGCCGGCTACGCCGAGTTCGGCCTGGGCGAGGGGGAGTTCGACGTCCTCGCGACGCTGCGCCGCGCGGGGGCGCCGTACGAGCTGACGCCGAGCGAGCTGGCCGACTCGACCATGGTGTCCTCGGGCGCGGTCACCAAGCGGGTGGACCGCTGCGTCGAGCGGGGCCTGGTCAGCCGGCGGGTCGGCGAGGGCGATGCCCGCAGCCGGGTGGTCGCGCTCACCGACACGGGCCGGGACCTGATCGACCGGGCCTTCGAGGCGCACATGGCCAACGAGCAGCGGCTCGTCTCGTCTCTCAACGAGATGGAGCGCGCCCGGCTCGCCCATCTCCTCGAGGCCTGGGGCCGGGCCCTCGACGCGTGACTGGGTGCTCGTGGTTTGGTCCCCAACCGCAGGTTCTCGGGGCGAGATGTTGCGGTTGGGGACCAAACCGCGCGTCCGGCGGACAGCTCGAAGTCGAAGAGCGCGAAGTTCTCGGCCATCCGCTCGGGGCGCATCGACTTCGGGAAGCCGATGTCGCCGCGCCGCAGGTGCCAGCGCAGCGCGACCTGGGCGGGCGTGCGCTCCACCTTGGCGGCGATGCCCTTGATCGCGGAGTCGTCGTTGGCGGCTCCCTGCGCGATCGGGGACCACGCCTCCACGGCGATGTCGTGCCCGGCGCTGGCGGCCCGGGCGGCCTGGTTGCTGAAGAACGGGTGCACCTCGATCTGGTTCACCACCGGCACGACTCCGGTCTCCTCGATGATGCGGTCGAGGTGATCGGGCTGGAAGTTCGAGACGCCGATCGAGGTGGCGCCACCGGACTTCTGGAAGTCGACGAGGGCCCGCCAGGTCGAGACATAGTCGCCGTCGTACCGCGTCGGCAGCGGCCAGTGGATGAGGACCAGGTCCACGTGGTCCAGCTGGAGCCGCTCGAGCGAGGCCGCGAGCTCGCGGCGGGCGTCGTCGGGGCGGTGGAAGCCGTTGTTCAGCTTGGTGGTCACGTAGAGCTCGTCGCGGGCGATGCCGGAGGCGGCGATCGCGTCGCCGACCCCCTGCTCGTTGCCATACATCTGCGCGGTGTCGATGTGGCGGTAGCCGGCCTCGAAGGCCTTCGCCACCGTCGCGGCGGTCTCATCCGGCGGGACTGGAACACGCCGAAGCCCAGCTGGGGGATGGCCGTCTGGTCGTTGAGGGTGATCGTGGGAACGGTCATCCAGGGCCCAGCAGACCCGCCGCGCGACTATTCCGCTTGGCCAGGCTCGCGCCGACTGTGAGGCTGGGCACGTGGACTTCCGTGACTACGACACCCGGCTGGCGGCGTACGGCGTCGTCCTCGACGACCGGGGGCGCATCCTGCTCGCCCTGTGGAACGAGCCGAGCGAGCCGCTGTGGACGATGCCGGGCGGTGGCGTCGAGCTCGAGGAGACCGCCGCGGAGGCGTGCGTCCGCGAGCTGCGCGAGGAGACCGGGTACGACGTCCGCCTCGGCCGGCTGCTCGGGGTCGACTCGCACGTCGTCCCGGCCGACGCCCGGCGGTCGACGACGACGCGGCCGCTCAAGGCGCTCCGCCTCGTCTTCGAGGCCGAGGTGGTCGGCGGCGAGCTGACGCAGGAGGTGGACGGCACGACCGACGAGGCGCGCTGGTTCCGGCTCGACGAGGTCACCGGCCTGCCCCGCGTCCCGCTGGTCGACGTCGCCATCGGCCTGTGGCGCGCGGGCCGCGCCGATGCCTGACCTCGGCCGCCTGCCCGCGGCCTCCCGGGCGGCGCTGGCCGAGATCGTCGGCCGTGACGACCCGGCCGTCCTCGGTGTGGTCCTGAGTGGGTCGGCGGCGCGCGGCATGGCCCACGAGCACTCGGACGTCGACGTCTACGTCGTGCTCACCGAGGACGCCGCGCGCGGCCGAGTCACCGCGAGGAGCGCGGCGCTCGACGAGATCCCGGTGACGCTGGCCGAGCTGGAGGCGCCGGGCGCTCTCGGCACCGACGACTGGTGGTACCGCTGGTCCTTCGCGTGCGCGCTCGTCCTCCGTGACGAGACAGCGGGTCGCGTCGCCGAGGCCGTCCGCCGCCAGGCGAGCCTCGAGGGCGACGAGCAGCGGGCGGTGCTCGTCGACCGGCTCGACGGCTACGTCAACCTCGCCTACCGCGCCCTCAAGGCCGAACGCGACGGCCGCCCCCTCGAGCTGCGCCTGGACGCCGCGGAGTCGGTGACCTGGTGGCTCGACACGGTCTTCGCGCTCAGCGGCCGGGTGCTCCCGTACAACAAGTACCTCCCGTGGGCCCTGCGCGAGCACCCGCTGGGCGTGCCCGAGTGGTCCGCGGCGGTGCTGCTCCCGCTGCTCGAGCGGATGCTGGACGGCGACCCCGCGGCCCTGCGGGCGGCGTACGCCCCGGTCGAGCGGGAGTGTCGGGCCTGGGACGCGGCGCACGGCGTCACGAGCGCCGGTGACACGATCGAGGGCTGGGCCGAACAAATTCTGCTGCTGCGGGAACAGGACGCCCCCGGCCTTCGTTGAGCTGGATGAACGAACTTGAGTTGATTCGACTCAACTTGTTTGCCAGACTGGCCGCCATCGGCGCAGGATGGCGTCATCGGCACCACCACACCAGCTTCACACAGCGGAGGTAACAACCATGGCACGAGCGGTCGGCATCGACCTCGGCACGACGAACAGCGTCGTGGCGGTCCTCGAGGGTGGAGAACCCACCGTCATCGCAAACGCGGAAGGCGCCCGCACCACCCCGTCCGTGGTC
>JAOPYB010000379.1 GCA_025964835.1 Nocardioides sp.
CGGCGCCTTCCTCAGCGCCTGCACGTCGTGGCTGCTGGTCAAGGCCCGCATCCAGGACGCCGCCAGCGCCCAGGTGTGGCTGAACGGATCTCTCAACGCCCGGGGCTGGGACCAGGGTGTCCCGCTCCTGGTCACCCTCCTGTTCCTGGTGCCGCTGTCCCTGTTCCTCGTGCGTGGGCTGAACGCGCTCCAGCTCGGGGACGAGGCGGCCCGCGGGCTCGGCGTACGCCTGCAGACGACCCAGCTGTTCGTGCTCGTCAGTGCGGTCGGCCTCGCCGCGGTCTCGGTCTCGGCCGTCGGTCCGCTCGCCTTCGTCGCACTGGTCACGCCGCAGGTGGCGCTCCGGCTCGCAGGCGCCTCCCGCCCACCGATGATCGCCTCCATGGTGCTCGGGGCGTGCCTGGTGGTCGGCGCCGACCTGATCACCCGGGTGGTGCTGCCCTTCGCCCTGCCGGCCGGCATCGTGACGGCCGCCGTCGGCGCGCCGTACCTCATCTGGCTCCTGCTCCGAAACTCGCGAAAGGACAGCGCATGACGTCTTCCCACGGGGCCTCCGGCGCCCCCTCCCGGCTCGGCGCCGAGAACGTCACCGTCGGGTACGGCGCCCGGCCGGTCGTCACCGACCTGACCTTCGACGTGCCCGACGGCCAGGTCACCTCGATCATCGGACCCAACGGCTGCGGAAAGTCGACGCTGCTGCGCACCCTGGCGCGGCTGCTCAAGCCGACGTCGGGCCACGTGCGCCTCGACGGCGGCCGGATCGCCGACCTGCACACCCGCGACATCTCCCAGCGCCTGGCCCTGCTGCCGCAGAGCCCCGTCGCGCCCGAGGGCCTGCTGGTGCGCGACCTGGTCGGCCGCGGCCGGCACCCGCACCAGCGCTGGTTCAGCCAGTGGTCGCGCGAGGACGAGGCGGTCGTCGAGTCGGCGCTGGAGCTGACCGACACGACCGGGCTCCGGGACCGGCCGCTGGACCAGCTCTCGGGCGGCCAGCGGCAGCGCGCCTGGATCGCGATGACGCTGGCCCAGGACACCGAGCTGCTGCTCCTCGACGAGCCCACGACGTACCTCGACCTCGCCCACCAGGTGGAGGTCCTCGACCTGGTGACGCGGCTCAACCGGGAACGCGGCCGGACCGTGGTGATGGTCCTGCACGACCTCAACCTCGCGGCCCGCTACTCCGACGTGGTCGTCGTGATGAAGGACGGCGTCGTGGTCACCCAGGGCAGGCCGGGCGCTGTCCTCACCACCGGGCTCCTGGCGGACGTCTTCGGTCTCGACGCCGATGTCCTCGACGACCCGCGCACCGGCCTGCCGATCGTCGTCCCCACGTCCTCCGCCGCCACCGCGGCACTCCCGATCCCAGCAGCATCCCGCCAGTGAAGACCCACCAAGGAGAAACCATGAACCCGTCTCGCCGCCGCTTCCTCACCGGCCTGTCCGTCCTGGCCGTCGCCCCCCTGCTCGCCGCGTGCGGGGACGACGGCGCGAGCAGCTCGCCCGCGGGCGGCCCGACGGGCAGCGGCGCACCCGAGAAGGCGGCCTTCCCGGCCACGATCACGCACAAGTACGGCGAGACCACGCTCCGGGCCGCGCCGAAGCGCGTGGTCTGTGTCGGTCTCACCGAGCAGGACGCGCTGATGGCGCTCGGGATCGTGCCGGTCGGCGTGACGTACTGGTTCGGCGACAAGGAGCTCCAGGGTGTCTATCCCTGGGCACGGGACAAGCTCGGCACCGCCGAGCTGCCGACCGTCCTCGACTCCACCAACGGCGTCGAGATCGAGAAGGTCGCGGCGCTGGCGCCCGACCTGATCATCGGCCAGTACGCGGGCCTCACCGAGAAGGAGTACGACCTCCTCTCGAAGATCGCCCCCACCGTGGCCCAGTCCGGCGACTACTCCGACTACGGCATGCCGTGGGACGAGATGGCGCTCAACATCGGCACCGCCGTCGGCCGGCCCTCCGCCATGCAGGCGGTCATCGACGACGTCCACGCGCAGATCGCGCAGGCCGCCGCCGACCACCCCGGGTTCAAGGGCCAGACCGCCGCGGTGATCACGCCGTACGAGGGCCTCTTCCTGTACGGCCCCGAGGACCCGCGCTCACGGATGCTCATCGACCTCGGCTTCAGCCTCCCCACGCTGGTCACCGAGGCCGAGGACAGCGACTTCGGCGTCTCGGTGAGCGCGGAGCGCACGGCCGACCTCGCCGACATCGGCGTCGCGGTCTGGCTCGACCTCGAGTCGGACAAGGCGGTCAAGGAGGTCTTCGAGAAGACCACGGCGTACGACGAGGGCCGATGGTTCGACATCAGCGAGGACGACGGCAGTTACTACGTCGCGCACAGCTTCGTGACGCCGCTGAGCATCCCCTACCTGCTGGAGCGCTACGTCCCCCAGCTCGCCGCGGCCGCCGACGGCGACCCGAAGACCGACCCCCCGGCCGTCAAGGCGTGATGCGGTGCATCCAGCCGAAGGCGTCCTCGGCGCGGCCGTACTGGATGTCGACGAGCGCCTTGCGCAGCTGCATGGTCACCTCGCCCGCGTCGGCGACCTCAGGGGTCGCGCCGCCGTCCCACTTCAGGCTGCCGACGGGGGTGACGACCGCGGCGGTGCCGCACGCGAACACCTCGGTGATCCGGCCGCTGGTGACGCCGTCGCGCCACTCGTCGATGGAGAACTTGCGCTCCTCGACCGCGTGGCCGAGCTTGCCGGCCAGCTCGATGATCGAGGCGCGGGTGATGCCTTCCAGGATCGTGCCGGTCTCGGGGGTCACGATCCGGCCGTCGTCGAAGACGAAGTACATGTTCATCCCGCCGAGCTCCTCGACGTACGTCCCCTCCTGGGCGTCGAGGAAGACGACCTGGTCGCAGCCCTGGGCGCTGGCCTCCTGCTGCGCGACGAGCGAGCTGGCGTAGTTGCCGCCGGTCT
>JAOPYB010000398.1 GCA_025964835.1 Nocardioides sp.
CGTCAGTCACGGCGGCGGTCGGTGCGGTCAGCAGGCCAGTCGTCCTGGTCCTCGCTGCGGTCCGGACTCTCGGACTCACCGCCGTGCAGCTCACGAGCCAACGCACCGAAGTCCGTCTCGGGAGTCTGGTACTTGAGGTCGCGTGCGACCTTGGTCTGCTTTGCTTTCGCTCGGCCGCGGCCCATAGGGTCCAGCCCCCTCGCACGCTCGGCCGGGGCACCAAGGCTCCCGGGCTTCACAGGATTATCGTGAGGGTAACGCTACCTGCTGCCTGGATGTTCCCGCACATCGCAGCGCCGATTGGTCGGGAAACCGGCGAGATTCACGTCACCAGCCGGGGTGCTGGCCCTCCAGGTGGACGCGTCCGCCGTCCTCGGAGCCGGCCGCGGCACTCACCTCACCGGCCACCCAGGCCTTGATCCCGTAGCCGGCCAGCACCTCGACGGCCGCGTCGATGTCGTCCGGGGGCAGCAGCGCGACCATGCCCACCCCGCAGGTCAGGGTGGCCTCCAGGTCCGTCTGGCTGATCTCGCCGACGCGGCGTACGACGTCGAAGATCGGCTGGGGCGTCCAGGTGCCGCGCTGCAGCGTCACGGTCAGCTCGGCGGGCAGCACCCGCTCCAGGTTGGCCGCGAGGCCGCCACCGGTCACGTGGGCCATCGCGTGGGTGCCGGTGCCGGCCGCGAGGGCCAGGCAGGCCTTGGCGTAGATGCGGGTGGGCTCGAGCAGCTCCTCGCCGAGCGTGCGGCCCAGCTCGGCCACCTCGCGGTCGAGCGCCCAGCCGGCCTGCGTGAGCAGCACGTGGCGCACGAGGGAGTAGCCGTTGGAGTGCAGCCCCGTCGAGGCCATCGCGAGGACCGCGTCGCCGGGACGGACCCGGCCGGGTCCGAGCAGGTCGTCGGCCTCGACCACGCCGGTGGTGGCGCCGGCGACGTCGTACTCGTCCGGTCCGAGGAGGCCGGGGTGCTCGGCGGTCTCGCCACCGATGAGGGCGCAGCCGGCCTCGACGCAGGCCTCGGCGATCCCCTTGACGATGGCCGCGATGCGCTCGGGCACGACCCGCCCCGTCGCGATGTAGTCGGTCATGAAGAGCGGCTCGGCGCCGCAGACGACGAGGTCGTCGACGACCATGCCGACCAGGTCGAAGCCGATCGTGTCGTGCACGTCCATGGCCTGGGCGATGGCGACCTTGGTGCCCACGCCGTCGGTCGAGGTGGCCAGCAGCGGGCGCCGGTAGCGGGTCAGGGCCGAGGCGTCGAACAGGCCGGCGAAGCCGCCGAGCCCCCCGATCACCTCGGGGCGTCGGGCCTTCTCGGTCCAGTTCTTCATCAGCTCGACAGCCCGGTCGGCCGCCTCGATGTTGACGCCGGCCTCGGCGTAGGCGGTGCTGCGTTCGGGCAGTTCGGCCACGAGGAACTCCTAGATGAGGGCGGGTCAGGGGTTGTTGAGGACCGGCAGGGCCTTGCCCAGGGTCGGTGAGTTCAGGCTGACCTCGAGCAGGTGCTTGCCGAGCAGCCGCTCGTCGGGCAGCGCGATGGGGTACTCCCCGGTGAAGCACGCCTTGCAGAGCCCGGTGGAGGGCTGCTTGGTGGCGTCGATCATGCCCTCGAGCGAGATGTAGCCCAGGGTGTCGGCGCCCACGCTGGCCGCGATCTCCGCCGGGCTGAGGCCGTTGGCGATCAGCTCGGCCCGGGTCGCGAAGTCGATGCCGTAGAAGCAGGGCCAGCGGACCGGCGGGCTGGAGATCCGCACGTGCACCTCGAGGGCACCCGCCTCGCGCAGCATCCGGACCTGGGCGCGCTGGGTGTTGCCGCGCACGATCGAGTCGTCGACCACGACGATCTTCTTGCCCCGGATCACGTGGTCCAGAGCGTTGAGCTTGAGCCGCAGGCCGAGCTGGCGCAGGGTCTGGCTCGGCTGGATGAAGGTGCGCCCGACGTAGGCGTTCTTCACGAAGCCCTGGCCGAAGGGGATCCCACTCTCCTCGGCGTAGCCCGCGGCGGCCGGCGTGCCGGACTCGGGGACCGGGATCACCAGGTCGGCCTCGACGGGGAACTCGCGGGCGAGCTGGCGGCCCATCTCGACCCGCGACTCGTGCACGCTGCGGGCGTTGATGGTGGCGTCCGGGCGGGCGAGGTAGACGTACTCGAACACGCAGCCCTTGCGGGCCGGCTCGGCGAACTTGTGGGAGCGCAGGCCGTTCTCGTCGATGACGACCATCTCGCCGGGCTCGATCTCACGGACGACGCTCGCGCCGATGGTCGCCAGCGCGGCGTCCTCGCTGGCCACGACCCAGCCGCGGTCGAGGCGGCCGAGCACGAGCGGGCGGATGCCCTGCGGGTCGCGCGCGGCGTACAGGGTGTTCTCGTTCATCCAGACGAAGCAGAACGCGCCCTTCAGGAGCGGCAGCACCTCGAGTGCGCGCTGCTCGAGCGAGGTGTCGGGGTGGTGCGCGAGCAGCGCGGTGACCAGACCGGTGTCGTTGGTCGAGGGCTCCGACGGGCGGGTGTGCAGCTCGAGCTCGTCGTCGGGCCCGGGCAGGTCGACGACCATCTGGGCGAGCTCGTGGGTGTTGATCAGGTTGCCGTTGTGGCCGAGCGCGATCGAGCCGTCGGCGGTGGGCCGGAACGTCGGCTGCGCGTTCTGCCAGGTGCTGGCCCCGGTGGTCGAGTAGCGCGCGTGGCCGATCGCCAGGTGACCCTTGAGCGAGGCCAGGGTGGTCTCGTCGAAGACCTGCGAGACCAGGCCCATGTCCTTGTAGACCAGGATCTGCCGGCCGTTGCTGACCGCGATCCCGGCGGACTCCTGGCCGCGGTGCTGGAGGGCGTAGAGGCCGAAGTAGGTGAGCTTGGCGACCTCCTCACCGGGGGCCCAGACCCCGAAGACACCACAGGCATCCTGCGGTCCCTGGTCGTGGGGGTCGAGGGCGGCGGTGAGCCGGCCGTCGCCACCCTTGCGCGCGCTGCTGGGGTGAGGCACGTACCGAGTCTAAGGGCCGCGGGCCCGTGCTCCCATTCACCGGGCCGGATCCGGAGACCGGGTCACCGAGACGGCGTGACCCACGTAACATGGCCGCACCCCCCAGCCTGATGCGAGGACCGATGACCCGGGACAGCACCGACGGACCGCGAGCAGCGAGCCCGCATCCCGGCTGGCCCGACTCCCCGTCCCGCGACGCCCTCCAGCTGATCGCCGAGGGGGTCACCCAGGTGGCCGGCTTCGGGGTGGCCGCGATCTCGGTGGCCCGCGACGACGGCAAGCTCGAGGTGATGGCGGTCGCCGGCAGCGACGCGGCGCGGGACCAGCTCACCGGCACGCGCACCCCCGTCGACAGGCTGCAGCGCGAGCTCGCCAAGGCCGACGACTGGGGCCTGCTCCGCTTCGTCCCGCACGAGCGGCTCGACCCCGAGGTCGGTGAGAACTGGGGCTGGGTGCCCGACATCGAACCCCTGGACGAGCCCGACGCCTGGCACCCCATGGACCTGCTCATCGCCATGCTGTACGACGACCAGGGTGTGCTTCGCGGGACCATGTCGATCGACCTGCCGATCGACGGTCGCCGGCCGGGCGAGGAGCAGCGACGGGTCCTCAACCAGTACGCCGAGCAGGCCGGCCGCGCCGTCGTCACCGCCCTGGAGCGCGAGGGCCTGGCCACGCGGGTGCGGCTCGCCGAGGCGGCCCGCAAGATCGTCCGCAGCGCCAGCACCGGGGCCGGGTTCAGCGTCGACCGGATCCTCGCCGAGAGCCGGATCGCGCTCGCCGACGGCTTCCAGGCCCGCGGGATGTGGATCCAGACGTTCGACGAGGACGGCCTGGGCACCGGGGCGATCTACGCCTCCGACGGCACCCAGATCGAGCTGCCCGACGAGCTGGTCGGCATCGCCGAGTCCGCCGCCCGCCGCGCGTGGTCCCTGCAACGGGTCGAGGTCGTGGCCCGCGACCTGGCCTTCGGGCCCACGATCACCGCGGCCCAGGGCGAGCGGGTGCTGGCCTTCCTCGACGCGATCGGCATCGGCTCGATCCTCTTCGCGCCGCTGGGCGCCGGGCCCGAGTGCCTCGGCAACCTGGTCCTGACCCGCCTCCCGGGCGCACCGGAGTGGTCGGAGGTCGAGGGGGCCGCCGCGCTCGACATCGGCCACGACCTCGGCCGGGCGATCCTCAACGCCCGGGCCTTCGAGCGCGAGCACCAGCTGGTTCAGGAGCTCCAGGCGCTCGACACCTACAAGAGCCAGCTCATCTCGACCGTCTCCCACGAGCTCAAGAACCCGCTCACTGCCATCGTCGGGCACCTCGAGATCCTCGAGACCGCCGCCGACCTCGACACGCGCACGCTCGGCTCGCTCGCCGCCATGGACCGTGGGGCCCAGCGGCTGGCCCGGGTGATCGACGACCTGCTGCTGCTCTCGAAGGTCGGTGACCCGAACAACCCGGTCATCGCCGCGCCCATCGACCTCCACCGCGTCGTCGACGAGGTCGTCGACCTCACGTCGGTCGCCGCGGGCGCCAAGCACCTCACGATCACCGTGGAGGCCCCGGTGGGCCCGGTGGTCGCGCTGGGCGACGCCGAGGAGCTCACCCGGGTGTGCGCCAACCTGGTCAGCAACGCCGTCAAGTACACCCCCGAGGGCCGGTCGGTGCGGATCACGCTGGGCCACCTCGGCCACGACGTGGTGCTGGCCTGCACCGACGAGGGCATCGGCGTCTCCGCGGTGGACCAGAAGAACCTGTTCAACGAGTTCTTCCGGTCCTCCAACCCCGAGGCCGTGGCCCAGCCCGGCACCGGCCTGGGCCTGGCCATCGTCAGCCGGATCGTCGAGCGGCACTCCGGCCGGATCGAGGTCTGCTCCGAGCTCGGCAAGGGCAGCACCTTCCGGGTGTTCCTGCCGGCCGCCACCTGACGGGTCCGGCCCCGGGCCCGGCTACATGTTCCGCTCGCCCTGCTTGATCGCCTCGCGGATGCGCGTGTAGGTGCCGCACCGGCAGATGTTGCGGATGCCGTCCAGGTCGCCCTCGGTCACCGACCGGCCCTCCCGGCGTACCTTCCGCACCAGCGCGACCGCGGCCATGATCTGGCCGGGCTGGCAGTAGCCGCACTGGGGGACGTCGCGGTCGAGCCAGGCCTGCTGCATCGGGTGCAGCTCCTTGCCCACCGTGTCGGGAAGTCCCTCGATGGTCGTGACCTCGTCGTCGCGGGCGAGGTCTCCGACGCGCACCGAGCACGGGTTGAACGCCTTGCCGTTGATGTGCGAGGTGCACGCCTTGCAGACGTTGATGCCGCAGCCGTACTTGGGTCCGGTGACGCCGAGCAGGTCGCGGAGCACCCACAGGACGCGGACGTCGTCGTGGACGTCGACGGTGATGTTCTTGCCGTTGAGGATGAAGGTCTGTCGGGGCATCTCTTGCTCCTCAGTAGGTGAGCTTGAGCCCGTTGACGGGCGACTGCGGGATCGGGGGGACGACCGGCTTCGGCTTGAACTGCAGCGGGTCGCGGTGGTTGATCGGGAAGTACGTCGGCACGGTGCCGGTCGCCCGCGCGTAGGCGCACGCGACCGCGGAGAACGTGGCCGCGACACCCGCCTCGCCCGCGCCACCCGGCTGGCCGCTGTCGGACGGCATCAGGATCACCTGGACCTCGGGAGGCGTGTTCCACTGGCGCGTGTAGAAGTAGTTGTCCCAGCTGGCCTCGAGGAAGTGACCGTCGCGCAGGTGCAGGCTCGAGGTCAGCGCGAGCGCGATCCCGTCGTTGATGCCGCCCTGCATCTGGGCCTCGAGGCCGCGGGGGTTGACCACCAGGCCGGCGTCGATCGCGTAGGTCACCCGGGTGACCCGCGGCCCGCCGACACCGTCGGGGATGTCGCGGTCGACCGTCCGGGGCCGGCAGTCGATCTCGACGAGGCAGGCGCTCGCGCCCTTGTACTCCTTGTGGATCGCGATGCCCTGGGCCGTGCCCTTCGGCATCGTGCGACCCCAGCCGCCGACCTGGGCGACCTTGTCGAGCACGGCGAGGACCCGGTCGTTGCGCAGGAACCTCTTCCGGAACTCGTAGGGGTCCTGCCCCATCGCGGCCGCGAGCTGGTCGACGACGAGCTCGCCGGCGCAGCGGACGTCGGGTGAGTAGATGTTGCGCATGCTGCCGGTGTTGAACCGGTCGTCGGTCTCGGTGAGGGTCTGGGCGACCACCCCGAAGTCGTAGGGGACCTCCTGGGTGAGCGAGAAGATCGTCTCGGCGTACCCGAGGTTGCCGTAGCCGCCGGGCAGGTCGGCGGCCATCGCGCTGATGATCTCGCCGAGCCCATGACGGAAGTCGGTCTCGACGCTGGTGTGGCTCTGCTGGAAGGCCAGCACCTCGCCGTTGGCGTGGGTGACGCGGATCCGGCTGGTCGACATGGGGTGGCCGCGCCCGACGCGGGCGTCGTCGGCGCGGTGCCACATCAGCTTGACCGGCTTGCCCATCGCCTGGGAGATCTTGGCGGCCTCGAGGGCACCGTCGAAGAAGAGCCGGCGGCCGAACGACCCACCGGCCGTCACGACGTTGACGGTCACCTGGTCCGGGGTCATCCCGAGCGCCTCGGCGATCCGCTGCTGGGCGGTGATCGGCGACTTCAGGCCGGACCAGATCGTGGCGTGGTCCTTGCGCACGTCGGCGATGGCCGAGTTGGTGTCCATCGCGGAGTTGCTGCGGAAGTAGAACAGCACCTCGGTGTCGATGGTCTTCGCGAGCGGGTTGTCGGGAAGGGTCGGCAGCGCGACCTCCGCGGCCCGCAGGTCGGCCACGATGTCGGCGTCGCCCAGCCCGGCGACCGGTCCGTCGTCCCAGTCGACCTTCATCGCCCGGATGGCGTCGATGCACTGGCCGAACGTGTCGGCGCGGACCGCGACCCCGGTGTCGATCCTGGCGACGTCGCGGACGCCCGGCATCTTCAGGATCTCGGCCCGGTTGCGCAGCCTCTTCGGCGTGCCGTTCAGCGTGGGCGCGCGACAGACCATCGTGGGCAGCGCGCCCTTGACCTGGAGGTCGGTCGTGTACTCCTTGCGGCCCATCACGGCGTCGCGGGCGTCGACCCGGTTCTGGCCGACCCCGATCACCCGGAACTCCGAGGTGTCCTTGAGCTGCACGTTCACGGTGCGGGTGACCGGGCTGGCCGCCTTCGTCGCCAGCCCGGCGTACGTCACGCTCGAGCCGTCCGGCGCCTGCACGACACCGTTGCGAGCCCGCAGGTTCTCGACGCTGTCGCCGAGCTGGATCGCCGCCGCGTCGAGCAGCGCGCCCTTGGCGATGGCGGCGGCGACGCGGACGGGCGTGTACGTCGAGATGGTGGTGTTGGAGCCGCCGGTGAGCTGGTTGAACTCCAGCTCCGGGCGGGCCGGCGCGAGCGTGACGTGCACCTTGCTGACGGGGAGCTCGAGCTCCTCGGCGATCAGCATCGCGGTGGAGGTGGTGATGCCCTGGCCCACCTCCATGCGGGGCAGCGCGAACGACGCGGTGCCGTCGTCGTGGACGGTGACCGTGATCAGGTTCGCGGTCGGGCGGCACGAGTCGGTGAGCATGTCGTTGAGGTCGTAGGCCTCGGCCGGCTGCGGCGCGGTCGGCACCGCCGCGAGTGCTGAGTCGCCGAGTCCCAGGTCGGCGGCGGCCACGAGCGTGGCCCCGCCCACGACGTACCCGAGGAAGCTGCGTCGGCGTACCGACAGCGGTGCTGCGTCGTCCTCCTCGCGGGTCGGCCGGTGCGTGCGGTCGTGCGCGTGCGCGGTCATGCGTCCTCCAGGAGCATCGGCCCGGGGCTGGCCCCGGGTGGTCGCTCCCTCCCTGCCCCCATCGTGACAGGCGTCACCTGAGGCGGCCGTCCGCGGTCCTCACGATCCGGACACGGGCGCGCGGGTCAGAGGTTGCCGAGGTGGTGCAGCAGCAGTGCCTCGGCCAGGACCACGCGCTCGAACTCGGCGAGGTGCAGCCCCTCGTTGGCGCCGTGGGCGCGGGTGTCGGGGTCCTCGACGCCGGTGACCAGCACGCTGGCCTGCGGGAACGCCTCGAGGAACTCGGCGATGAACGGGATGGAGCCGCCCACGCCCATGTCGACGGGCTCGGTGCCGTCCCAGGCCTCGGTGAACGCGCGGCGCGCCGCGTCGTACGCCGGGCCGGTGGCGTCGATCGCGGTGGGCTCACCGGTGTCGACGAGGGCGACCGAGAGCTCGGCGCCCCAGGCGACGTGCGCCTCGAGGTGGGCGCGCAGGCAGGCCAGGGCGTTCTCGGTGGTGTCGCCCGGGGCGACGCGCAGCGAGATCTTGGCGCGGGCGGAGGCGACGAGGGTGTTGCTGGCACCGTCGACCTTGGGGGCGTCGAGGCCGGTGATGCTGAGTGCGGGCCTGGTCCAGAGCCGCTCGACCGCGGAGCCGTCGCCGATCCACTCGATGCCGGGAACCGCGCCGGACTCGGCCCGGAGCCGTTCCTCCGGGTAGTCCACGTCGGCCGCCGGGCCGCTCTGCAGGCCGGAGATCGCGACGTTGCCGCGGTCGTCGTGGAGCGTGGCGATCAGGCGGCTCAGGGTGATGAGCGCGTCGGGGACCAGGCCGCCCCACATGCCGGAGTGCACCGCGTGGGTGAGGGTGCGGACGGTGACGTCGACCCGGACCAGGCCGCGCAGGCTGGTGGTGAGAGCGGGGACGCCGATGTCCCAGTTGCCGGAGTCGGCGATCACGATGACGTCGGCGGAGAGCTGGTCCCGGTGCTCCTTCAGGAGGGCCGGGAGGGTGTCGCTGCCGACCTCCTCCTCGCCCTCGATGAACATCGTGACGCTCACGGGCAGGTCGTCGCCGTACACCCGCAGGGCACCGAGGTGCGCCGCGATGCCGGCCTTGTCGTCGGCCGCGCCGCGGGCGTAGAGCCGGCCGTCGCGCTCGGTCGGCTCGAACGGCGGGGAGTCCCACTCCGCGTGGTCGTTCTCGGGCTGCACGTCGTGGTGGGCGTAGAGCAGCACGGTCGGGGCGCCAGCTGGGCCCGACTTGTGCGCGATGACCGCGGGGGCACCGCCCTCGGCGCTGACGATCTCGACGGTGTCGAAGCTCTCGGCACGGAACAGCTCGGCGACCGCCTCGGCGCTGCGCCGCACCTCGCCCGCGCGGGCCGGGTCGGCGCTGACCGACTCGATCCGCACCAGGTCCTCGAGGTCCTGCCGGATGCCGGGCAGCAGCCCGGTCACCGCGGTCCTGATGTCGTCGATGGCGGTCGTGTCACTCATGCCGGTCAACCTATCCGGCGGCGTAGTCCGTGACGAAATGCTTCTTTCGCCGCTCGATCGGGGAGCATTTCGTCACGGACTACGCCAACGGGAGGTACGGCGTGAGATCGGCGCGCTGGCCGCTGGCGCGGACCTTGCCGGACCGCTCGGCATCGGGCCAGGACACGGCGCCGCCGGCCAGGGTGATCCAGGTGACGGCGTCCATCTCGACGACGGCCGGCGGGGTGCCGCGGGTGTGGCGGACCCCCTCGACGGCCTGCACCGCGGCGTACGGCGGCACCCGCACCTCGACGGAGCGGCCGGGCGCGCGGGTCTCGAGCACGGCCAGGAAGTGCTTGGTCAGCAGTCGGAGGTCGGCGGGCAGTCGCTCGCCGGCGGCGAACCTCGCGAGCGCAGCTGCCAGGGCAGCGGGGTCGGCGAGGCGGAGTCGGGCGGGCACGGGTCGAGCCTAGGACTCGTCGTCACGGCGGTCGGCGACGGAGTCCGGGTGCGGCTGCAGGGCGAGGAACAGCTGGTAGGTCCGGCGTTCGTCGCTGCGGCCGCGGGTGCGCGCGCCCCACGCCGAGATGAGCTCGTCCAGCTCCGCGGCGAGCTCGCCCGCCTCCTGCTTGGTCAGTCGCAGCGAGTGGTCGCTCACCATGCGCATCGTGCCCTCGACCGGCTCCGTGGAGTAGGCCTGCTCGATCATCCGGTAGCCCTTGGCGATCGCGGTGCGTACGAACACCGAGACGGCAGCCTTCCCGCCGGGCGACGCCTCGAGCTCGGCCAGGTTGACCCGCATCCCGCGCTCGTCGGCGACCTTCCACACCCGGTCGCGCTTGTCGCGAGCCTCCTCGGGGGCCTCCTCGACCAGCCCGTACTTCGCGAGCTGACGCAGATGGAAGCTGGCCTGGTTGGCCGGGATCTCCAGCTCGCGGGCGACGTCCGCGGCGCGCATGGTCCCGGTGGCGGAGAGCTCGCTGAGGATCCGGTTGCGCACCGGGTGGGCGACGGCTCGCAGCACTCGAGGATCGTGGATCCGGCCGCCGCTCTCGCTCGTCATGGGACGAGCCTAGCAAATTCCGCACGTATTATTGCGCAACTATTATTGCGCAATATATGGTGCGGAACATGCCCGGCTACCGCGACCTCGCCCGCAACCACGACTTCACCGTCTTGTGGGTCGGCCAGACCGTCTCCGAGCTCGGCAGCTCGGTGAGCATGTTCGTGTTCCCGCTGCTGACCTTCCAGCTCACCGGCTCCCCGCTGGCCGCCGCCGCCGCGGAGGCGCTGTACCTGCTCGGCCTGGTCGGCATGCTGCTGCCAGCCGGCGTGCTGGCCGACCGGCTCGACCGGCGCCGGGTGATGCGGGTCGCGAGCGGCGCCGGCGTGCTCCTCTACGGCTCGCTCGTCGTGGCGGGCGTCGCCGGCGCCCTGACGCTGCCGCACCTGCTGGTCGTGGCCCTGCTGACCGGCATGGCCGCGGGCACGTTCGCGCCGGCCGAGACCTCCGCCGTCCGCACGGTGGTCCCCACCGAGGACCTGCCGACCGCGCTGAGCCAGAACCAGGCGCGCCAGCACGTCGCCAGCCTGGTCGGCGCACCCCTGGGCGGGCTGCTGTACGGCGCGACCCGCTGGCTGCCGTTCGCCGCCGACGCGGTGTCCTACGCCGTGTCCTTCGTCCTCCTGGGCCGGATCCGCGCCGACCTCTCCGCATCTCGGTCGACCGGTCCCCGGCGGCGCGCCCGCCAGGACATCGCGGCGGGGATCCGCTACACGTGGTCGCGGCCGTTGTTCCGGGTGCTGCTGCTCTGGTCCCCCCTGACCAACCTGGTCGTCAACGCCCTGTTCTTCGTGGCGATGCTGCGGTTGATCCAGGGCGGCTTCCCGCCCGTGCAGATCGGCCTCGTCTCGACCGCCGCCGGCGTCTCCGGCATCCTCGGCGCGATCGCGGCGCCCGCGATCATCGACCGCTTCCCCACCGGCTGGCTGACGATCGCCGGCGCCTGGAGCTTCGTGCCGCTGCTCGTCCCGCTCGCGCTCTGGAACCAGCCGCTCGTGGTGGCGGCCGCACTGGGTGTCGGCCTGTTCCTCAACCCGGCGGGCAACGCAGGCATGTCGTCCTACCGGATCGCGGTCACCCCCGACGAGCTGCAGGGCCGGATCCAGTCGACCATGCAGTTCGTGTCGTGGTCGGCGATGCCGCTCTCCCCCGTCCTGGCCGGCACCCTGCTCAGCGGGCTCGGCGGCGCTCGCGCCCTGGCCGTGCTCGGCCTCCTCACTGCCCTGGTCGCGCTGATCCCCACCCTGAGCCGGCACGTCCGGGCCGTCCCGCGTCCCGCGGCCTGGGTCGCCGAGGCCACACCGGCGTACACCCAGTGAGGCGACCCGTGACGCTGACCTGTCAGAAACTTTCGGGCGGGTCAGCGCAGGGTGTCGAGGATCCCGAGGGTCTTCGCCCACGCATCCGACGTGGGGTCGATGACGACGAAGTGGTCCCCGCTCACCCGCACCAGCTCGGCCCGGGCACCCGCCGCGGTCGCAGCCTCGACGTACCCCTCGGACTGGCCGATCGGGACGGTCGTGTCGTCCTCCCCGTGCACGCACCACACGGGCACGTCGAGCGGGAGCTGCTGCTGCGGGTCCGCCGGGGCGTCCGCCGGCCCGGGCGCGTGGCCGAGGAACGCCTCGACGGCGCCGGCGCCCAGGCCCTGGTCGTACGCCGATCGCAGGTCCAGGACCCCTGCCTGGGACACCACGGCGGTGAGGTCGACGCCGCCCGCCCACTGCTCGAAGCGGCCGCGCGACGCGGCCCACGCGGCGAGGTGACCGCCGGCCGAGTGCCCGAGCGTCACGACCGTCGACAGGTCGAGGTCGAAATCGGCCAGCTTGTCGATGCCGGCCGCGACGTCGTCGAGGGTCGCGGGCGCGCCGCCCCCTCCCCCGGATCCGGCCGGGCCGACCCGGCGGTACTCGAGGTTCCAGGCGGCCCAGCCCGCGTCGGCCAGGCTGGTCGCCAGCGGCCGGCCCAGCGAGAGGTCGTACTCCGCCTTCCAGAAGCCCCCGTGGATGACGACCACGACGCCCCGGGGCGTGCCCGGGGGGAGGGTCAGCTCGCCGAACTGGCTCGGGTCGTCGCCGTACGGCACGGAGCGCAATCCGTCCGTGTCGGCGGCGGGGTCGCGGACGGCAGGCTCCTGGGTCACGGGGTCATCCTGCCCACACGCGGCCAGCAGCCCCAGCCCCGCCGGGCCCAGCAGCAGGCCGCGCCGCCCCAGTCGTGCTGCCGAGAGTGCGCCCCGGCGCTCCCTGGGCAGCACGACGACGTCAGCCGAGGGCGTTCGGGAGGGTCGCGGCCCAGGCCTCGCGGGCCTCGGCCAGGGAGACGGAGAACTGGCCCTCGACCACCAGGTCGTGGCCCCCGGTCTCGCCGAGCGGGACCACCGGGACCGCGTGCCGCTCGGCCAGCTCGACCAGCCGGTCGGCGTCACCCGGGGCGACGGTGACCAGGGCCCGCGCCACCGACTCGGCGAAGAGCCCGACGAAGGCGTCGCCAGGAACGGTCACGGTGGCACCGACGTCGTGGCGCAGGCCGGCCTCGACCAGCGACTGGGCGAGCCCACCGTCGGAGAGGTCGTGCGCGCTGGTCACCAGGCCGACCGCCTCGCGGAGCAGCTCGGCCAGGGACCGCTCGGCGGCGAGGTCGACGCGCGGCGGCAGCCCGCCGAGGTGACCGTGCACGACGTGCGCCCACTCGGAGCCGCTGAGCTCCTCACGGGTCTCGCCGAGCAGGAAGAGCCGCTCGCCGGCGGCCGGCCAGGCCGACGGCGTCCGGCGGGTGACGTCCTGGATCACGCCGAGCACGGCGACCACCGGCGTCGGCAGGATCGCGGTCTCGCCGGTCTGGTTGTAGAGGCTCACGTTGCCGCCGGTGACCGGGATCCCCAGCTCGAGGCAGGCGTCCTTCAGGCCCCGGCAGGCCTCGGCGAACTGCCACATCACGTCGGGGTCCTCGGGGGAGCCGAAGTTGAGGCAGTCGGAGATCGCGAGCGGGGTCGCGCCGGCGGTGGCCACGTTGCGGTAGGACTCGGCGAGCGCCAGCTGCGCGCCGGCGTACGGGTCGAGCTTGGCGAAGCGGCCGTTGCAGTCGGTCGAGACGGCGACGCCGAGGTTGGTCTCCGCGTCGACGCGGATCATCCCGCTGTCGGAGGGCTGGGCGAGGACCGTGTTGCCGCGGACGTAGCGGTCGTACTGGTCGGTGATCCACGACTTGTCGCAGAGGTTCGGGCTCGCGACCAGGCGGAGCAGGGTCGCGCGCAGCTCGTCGCCGGTGCCGGGCCGGGGCAGGGACTCGGCACCGTCGGCCTGCAGGGCGTCCTGCCAGGACGGGCGGGCGAACGGCCGGTGGTACGTCGGTCCGTCGTGCGCGACCGACCGCGGCGGCACGTCAACGACGCGCTCACCGTGCCAGTCGATCTGGAGCCGGCCGGTGTCGGTGACCTCGCCGACGACGGTGGCGTCGA
>JAOPYB010000419.1 GCA_025964835.1 Nocardioides sp.
GAGACCGCCCGCGGCATGGTCAACGTCGAGGAGATCTGCGGCGCCAGCCCGCGCATGCAGGGCCTCTCCCTCGGCCCCGCCGACCTCGCCGCGGACCGCCGGATGAAGACCACCCGCGTCGGCGGCGGCCACCCCGGCTACCTGGTCCGCCAGGACCCGCCGGTGGACGACCTCGGGGTCGCCGAGATCGACGCCCCGCGGGCGACGTACCAGCAGGACCTCTGGCACTACACGATCGCCCGGATGGTCGACGCCTGCGCGATGCACGGCATCTACCCCTACTACGGTCCGTTCGGCGACATCGCCGACGTGGTGGCGTGCGAGGACCAGTTCCGCAACGCGTTCCTGCTCGGCTGCGTCGGCACCTGGAGCCTGCACCCCAAGCAGATCGCCATCGCCAACCGGGTCTTCAGCCCCAGTGTCGAGGACATCGTGCACGCCCGCCGCGTGGTGGCGGCGATGGGCGACGGCACCGGCGCGGTGATGCTCGACGGCAAGATGGAGGACGACGCCTCCCTCAAGCAGTGCCTGGTGCTCGTGAAGCTGGCCGAGCAGCTGGCGGCCATCGACCCCGAGCTCAAGGAGCAGTACGACGCGATCGAGGTCGACTGATGGCGCAGGCAACGTTCCGCCCCCGACGCTCGGTGCTCTACATGCCGAGCTCCAACGAGCGCGCGCTCGAGAAGGCCAAGGGCATCGCCTGCGACGGCCTGATCCTCGACCTCGAGGACGCCGTGGCCCCCGACGCGAAGCCGGCGGCCCGCGAGGCCGCCTGCGCCGCGGTCGCCAGCGGCGACTACGGCCAGCGCGAGCTGACCGTCCGGATCAACGGCGCCGACACCGAGTGGCACGAGGCCGACCTGGCCGCCGCCGCGCAGGCCGGCCCCGACGCGATCGTGGTCCCCAAGGTCAACAGCGCCGACGCCGTGCGCAGCCTGGTCGCCGCGATGGAGAAGGCCGGGGCGCCCGACCACACCACGCTCTGGGCGATGCTCGAGTCGCCGTACGCCATGCTCCACGCCGAGGAGATCGCCGGGGCCTCCGAACGCCTGACCGTCCTCGTGCTCGGCACCAACGACCTGGTCAAGGAGCTGTACGCCGAGCACGTGCCCGGCCGCCAGCCGCTGCTCGTCGGGCTGGGCCTCGCGCTGCTGGCCGCGCGCGCGACCGGCAAGGTCGTGCTGGACGGCGTCTACAACGACGTGAAGGACACCGACGGGTTCCTGGCCGAGTGCCGGCAGGGCCGGGAGCTGGGCTTCGACGGCAAGACCCTCATCCACCCCGGGCAGGTCGACGGGGCGAACGAGACGTTCGCACCGTCCGCGCAGGCTGTCGAGGACGCCCGCGGCATCCTCCGGGCCTGGGAGGAGGGCCGGGGCTCAGGCGTCGTGACCTACAACGGCCGGATGATCGAGAACCTCCACGTCGAGTCGGCCCGGCGCACGCTGAGCATCCACGAGGCGATCCTGGCCCTGGGCTGACGGGCGCCCTGCTGGCCACGTCCCCGGCTCCGGCCTGCGCCAGCGGAGTACGACGCGCAGCAGAGATCCCGGGAAACTATGTCGTCCAGGTGCCCGATTCGACACGTACTTGGTGATAAAACAGGGGTCGACCAACCTGGGAGGAGGTTATGACATGGTTGTTCTCGGTTTGATCCTGCTCATCATCGGTCTCGTGGCCACCATCAAGATCCTCACGATCATCGGCATCATCTTGCTGATCGTGGGTCTGATCCTGAACTTCGTCCCCATCGGCGGCACCCGCCGCCGGTTCTATTGATCGCAGCGGCACGGACGACCCCCGGTCCTCGGACCGGGGGTCGTTGCGTCGAGGTCGGGCTCACCCGGTCGACGCCGACGGGCGGGTCCGCTCGTCGTCGAGGCTCCCGTCCCCGCCCGGTTGACGAAGGTCGCCAGCGCGAGCACCCGCAGGGTCGGGTCGGTGGGCAGGCGGTGGGTCAGCCGAGAGCGGACGGCGGCCGCGGCCCGATCTCGCTCGCACCCACCGCCCCGTCCGTCACGGCGGCATTCTTTCCCACGGTCGTCCGCCGGGGACGGCGGATCCCGGGTGTCGGGGGCGACCCGGCCTCCTACGCCGGGTCGTCGCCGCGGCGGAACACGTCGTCGAGCCAGAGCTTGGCGCTGCCCAGCACCCCGGCGGCGTCGTGCACGAGCTTGCCGACGGCGTCCTGGCTCTGCGTGAACGTCTCCGAGTAGCTGCGGGCGGCCGCCTTCGCGGCCTCGCTGACGGTCGCCTCGTCGTCGGAGTCGCGGCGCGGGTACTCGCCGACGAGGAAGCGGGTGTACTCCCCCGAGTCGACCCAGCGGCGCAGCTCGGAGGCGCGTACGACGGCGAACGGGTGCGAACGGGCCTCCACCAGCAGCAGCTTGAGCACCGAGTCCCGCAGGTCGCCCGCGTCGTCGTACTCCTGACCCTGGGCGAAGAACGACGTCGCGTCGAGGTCCTCGAGGTGCCCGCCGCTCGCGAGCTGCATGTGCACGCGGAACGCGGTGGGCGCGTCCTGGGTGGCGAGCAGCCCGGCCCGGTCGGCCGAGAGCTCGGCCTTGCGGGACCACTCCATGAGGGCCGCCATGACCGCGCGGAAGCCCAGGCCGCCGAGGGGTACGGCGCTGAGCAGGCCGCTGAGCTGGATCAGCCGCTGGAGCAGGGTCTGGTAGACCGCGTGCCCGCTGATCGCGTGGCCGAGCTCATGGCCGAGGACGAAGCGCATCTCCTCGTCGTCGAGGAGGTCGACGAGTCCGGAGGTGACCACGATGAACGGCTTGTTCATGCCGATCGTGAGCGCGTTGGGGACCGGGTTGGCCGAGACGTAGAGCTCGGGCAGCTCGGGGGCGTCGAGGATCCGGGCGACGTCGGCGAGCAGGTGGTTCAGCCGGCCGAACTGGCGCTCGTCGACGCGGATCGCGGAGCCGAGGTAGACCAGCCGCACGGCCCGCTCGTTGAACAGCCCCGACATCGCCTTGAGCACGGTGTCGAAGCCCTTGAGCTTGCGCAGCGCGACGAGCGCACCGCGGTCGGCGGGGTGCTCCCACGCCCGCGAGCTGATATCGGTCAGGGTGACCCGCGATCGGGCCGGCTGGGTGGTCACCGGGCAACTGTGTCACGGACGCCTCGGGCGCGGTCCGCGAAGAGCCGGGCCAGTGCGAGGGCGCGCGGGTCCTCGACGAGCTCCTCGAGCGGGAGCCGCAGGGGGATCCGCCAGTTGGTCCGCTCGACGGTGCCGGGCACGTTGGGCCGACGTTCCTCCCCGACGGCGTCCTCGAGCGCGATCGACTGGAGCAGGCTCGGGGACTCCGCGAGCTGGCGGTACGCGCTCTCGATCGCGTCGTCCACGGACGCGGTCGGGGCGAGCCCCTCCCGGCGCAGGCGGGCGAGCAGCTCCGCTCGCCCGTCGCGGACGTCGCTCTCGGGCAGGTCCGCGCTCTCGAGCTGGTCCTCGGCGTCCGAGCCGGTCCAGAGCCCGGCCACGGTGGGCAGGTCGTGGGTGGTCACCGCCGCCATCGCCAGCGCCGGCCACTCGGCGGGCGGCTCCTCCTCGAACCACAGGACCCGGTAGGAGAGGATGCGGCGCTCCGCGAGCGCCTCGCGGACGCCCGGCTCGACGGTCCCGAGGTCCTCGCCGACCACGACGGCCTGCGCCCGGTGCGACTCGAGAGCCACGATGTCGAGCAGGTCGTCGGCGGGGTAGCGGACGTAGGCCCCGTCGCCGGAGGGTGAGCCCCCAGGGATCCACCAGAGCCGGAAGAGGCCCATCACATGGTCGATGCGCAGGCCGCCGGCGCCCGCGATCGTGCCGCGGACCGAGGCGATGAACGGCTCGTAGTCCGCGGCCCGGAGGCGCCACGGCACCAGGGGCGGCGAGCCCCAGTCCTGGCCGACGGTGTTCAGCTTGTCGGGCGGCGCACCGACGCTCACCCCCTCGGCCAGCGCCTCCTGCCACGTCCAGGAGTCCGCGCCGCCGCCCGAGACGCCGATCGGGAGGTCCTGCAGGACCGTCAGGCTGCCCGTCGCGTCCCGGAGCTGCCGGTCCAGCAGCCACTGGAGCCAGGCGTGGAAGGCCATCTCGGTCCCGTGTCCCGCCACGAAGGCCGCGACACCGGCACCCCCCGGGGTGCGTACGTCGTCCGGCCAGGCGTGCCAGTCGGGCCCGTGCTCGTCGGCGAGCGCGCACCACGCGGCCCAGTCCTCGAGCTGTTGCCCGGCCCCGTCCCGCCACGCCCGGAAGGCCTCCGAGGCCGCCGCGGCGGTGCGCTCGAAGACGGCCGCCAGCACCCGGCGCTTGAGCGTCCAGGCCTCGTCCCGGTCGATCGCCGTACGGGCCCGCAGCCTCGCGAGCGCATGGGCGTGGCCGGCGAGGTCGTCGTCCTCGAAGCCCGGCACGTCCTCCACGCGGAGGTAGACCGGGTTGCGGAAGCGGCGGGTCGCCGGCAGGTAGGGGCTGGCCTCCTGGGGCAACGTCGGGGCGACCGCGTGCAGCGGGTTGACGAGCAGGAAGCCGCCGCCGAGCCCCTCGGTCCAGCTGCGCAGCCGGGCCAGGTCGGCCAGGTCGCCGATCCCCCAGGAGCCGGCCGACCGGGCGGCGTAGAGCTGGACGGTCCACCCCCACTGCTGCTCGTCGGGGAGCCAGCACCGCCCGGGCGAGACGACCAGCAGGCGTCCCGGGCCCACCCCGTCGACGATCCGGTGGTAGCCGAGCGGGAAGTCCTCGGGCAGCACGTCACCCGCCTCGCGGGTCGTGCCGTCCTCGCAGACCACCCGGACCGGACCGAGCCCGAGCCGGCGGCCGGGTCGGGTGACCACCGGGGCCCGCAGCTCGAGGTCCTCGGGCGGGGTGCCGATCACGTCGCGCAGCTGCCGGATCGTCTCCTCGGGGGCGCGGTGCGGCCGGTCGTCGGCGTCGACCCAGTCCCGTTGCAGACCCCAGGCGTCGACAGAGGGTTCGTCGGTCATGGGCTCCCTGTGCCCCCTGTGACCGTCGGCCATGCTGGCGCCGGGGAAGGAATCAGCCCTCGGTCATCGGGATGCGTACGCCGCGCTCGCCGGCGACCTCGGCCGCCTTCTCGTAGCCCGCGTCGACGTGGCGGATCACGCCCATCCCCGGGTCGTTGGTGAGGACCCGCTCGATCTTCTGGGCCGCCAGCTCGGTGCCGTCGGCCACGCACACCTGCCCGGCGTGGATCGAGCGCCCCATGCCCACCCCACCACCGTGGTGGATGGAGACCCACGAGGCGCCGGACGCCGTGTTGACGAGCGCGTTGAGCAACGCCCAGTCGGCGATGGCGTCGGAGCCGTCGAGCATCGCCTCGGTCTCGCGGTACGGCGACGCGACGGAGCCGCAGTCGAGGTGGTCGCGGCCGATCACGATCGGCGCCTTGAGCTCGCCGGAGGCGACCATCTCGTTGAACTTCAGTCCGGCCAGGTGCCGCTCGCCGTACCCGAGCCAGCAGATCCGGGCGGGCAGTCCCTGGAAGGCCACCCGCTCACCTGCCATCGTGATCCACTTGTGCAGCCGCGCGTTGTCGGGGAACAGCTCGAGGATCGCCTTGTCGGTCGCGGCGATGTCGGCCGGGTCGCCGGACAGGGCGGCCCAGCGGAACGGGCCCTTGCCCTCGCAGAAGAGCGGGCGGATGTAGGCCGGCACGAACCCGGGGAACTCGAAGGCCCGGTCGTAGCCGCCCTTGCGGGCCTCGTCGCGGATCGAGTTGCCGTAGTCGAAGACCTCGGCGCCCCGGTCCTGGAACTCGACCATCGCGCGCACGTGGATCGCCATCGACTCCTGCGCGCGCTTGGTGAAGCCGACGGGGTCGGCCCTCCGCTCGGTCTCCCAGTCCTCGAACCGGGTGCCGACCGGGAGGTAGTAGAGCGGGTCGTGCGCCGAGGTCTGGTCGGTGACGATGTCGATGGGCGCGCCGGACTCGAGCAGCTCGGGCAGCATCACCGCGGCGTTGCCGAGCACGCCGATCGAGAGCGGGCGGCGCTCGTCGCGCGCGGCCACCGCCAGCTGCACGGCCTCCTCGAGGGAGGCCGCCTGCACGTCGAGGTAGCGGTGCTCGATCCGGCGGGTGATCCGAGCCTGGTCGCACTCGATGCAGATCACCACGCCGTCGTTCATCGTCACCGCGAGCGGCTGGGCGCCGCCCATGCCGCCCAGCCCGGCGGTGAGCGTGATCGTGCCGGCCAGGGTCGCCTGTTCGCCGGTCGAGGAGGGCCCCCTCGGGGCCCGTCTCGAGACCAGCGACTCGGCCACGGCCGCGAACGTCTCGAACGTGCCCTGCAGGATGCCCTGGGTGCCGATGTAGATCCAGGAGCCGGCCGTCATCTGGCCGTACATCGTCAGCCCGAGGTCCTCGAGGCGCCGGAACTCCTCCCAGTTGGCCCAGTCGCCGACCAGGTTGGAGTTGG